>ONHU01000065.1 GCA_900317675.1 uncultured Eubacteriales bacterium | reverse complement strand
AGCCATGGAGGAAGGCGCACCGCTGCTCCATGAGGATTATCCGAACAATATTCTCGCTCATACAGAGATCCATATGGGAAGTGTTGAGGAGGCGATCAAAGAGCCCGGCCTTACCAAGGTGGAAGGCTGGTACGAGACACAGCCTGTGCAGCACTGTCATATAGAGAATTTCATCTGCTATGCGTACGGCGAAGGAGACAGGACTGTCGTAGTATCATCGACCCAGATACCGCATATCGTAAGACGTGTTCTGGGACAGGCTACCGGCATGGACTGGGGAAAATTCAGAGTTATCAAGCCTTATGTAGGCGGTGGGTTCGGCAACAAGCAGGACGTGCTGTACGAACCGCTGACAGCATGGATCAGCATCCAGCTCGGCGGCCGTCTGGTCAAGCTTGACGTTCCGCGCGAGGAAACATTCATCTGCAACCGCATCAGGCATGCAATCAGATATCACATCACATCATGGATGCGTCCGGACGGAAGCTTTGCAGCAAGGACGATCAAGGCGTGGTGTAACAACGGAGCATACAGCTCGCATGGCCATGCGATCGCTGCAAAAGGACTGAACGCTTTTCCGCAGCTGTATCCATGTGACAACATTGATGGTGAGACCTGGACGGTCTACACGAACCGTTCCGTAGCCGGAGCCATGAGAGGATATGGAATGCCGCAGGCAAGCTATGCTTTTGAATGTCATGCTGAAGACTGTGCGAGAGCCATGAAGATGGACCCGCTGGAATTCAGACGAAAAAATCTGATGCCTGTCGGATACTATCATGCGTTCTCCAAAAACGAGCTGTACTCTGACACGTTCAACCAGTGCTTCGACAAGGGAGCAGAAATAATAGGCTACTATGACAAGGTCAAAAAGTATGCAAAGCAGACGGGCGATATCAGGCGTGGTATTGCAGTTTCGACCTTCTGGTACAACACTGCTGTTTATCCTATCGCGCTTGAGACATCATCGTGCCGTATCGTCATGAACCAGGACGGTTCGGTCCAGTTCCAGCTTGGTGAGACTGAGATCGGTCAGGGCGCCGACACCGCTGCATCCCAGATGATAGCGGATACACTCGGTATACCTCTTGATATGGTGCACCCTGTATCATGTCAGGATACAGATATCACCCCATTCGGTACAGGAGTATATGCTTCCCGAGGCACCTATACTCTGGGATTCTCAATAAGGCAGACTGCTTTACTGCTCAAAGAGAAGGTCCTTGAAGCAGCGCATCAGTTCACCCGGATGCCTGTCTACAACCTCGATCTCATCGACGGCAAGATCATCAGGACCACCGACGGACGTGAACTGATGACCATCGGAGAACT
Organism: uncultured Eubacteriales bacterium; assembly: GCA_900317675.1. Lineage (GTDB taxonomy): Bacteria > Bacillota > Clostridia > Peptostreptococcales > Anaerovoracaceae > Crickella. Next base: position 11,085 of record ONHU01000065.1, on the reverse strand, counting down.
GGCACTGGCAAAGCTCTATACAACAGAAGGATCACAGCATCTGAGTGCTGAATCAACATATCAGATAAAGTCTAACGCATACTCATTCGGATGCTGCTTTGCTGAAGTCGAAGTAGACATACCGATGTGCAGGGTGAGACTTCTCAATATCGTCAATGTCCATGACTGCGGGCAGGTAATCAACCCTACACTCGCAGCGGGTCAGGTCCACGGAGGTCAGAGCATGGGAATAGGCTATGCTTTGTCGGAAAAACTCCTGTGGGATGAAAAGACAGGCAGACCTCTCAACAACAATCTGCTCGACTATAAGATGTCGTCATTCATGGATCATCCGAGACTGAACGCAGCGTTCGTAGAAAACTACGAACCGACCAGTGCTTACGGCACTAAGGGACTCGGAGAGCCTCCGGCATGTCCGGTCGCTCCTGCGATCAGAAACGCGATAGGACAGGCAACGGGACTCTATATTAATGAGCTTCCGCTGTCACCGCATACTCTTTTCCGTGAATTCACGGATGCAGGTCTGATTAACGACCCATGGAGAAAAGAGGAGCAGGGAAAGGAGAGCAAGTAGTATGTATGACATAAAAGCACTTTACGAAGCTGAGAGCGTTCAGCATGCAGTGCAGCTGCTGCAGGAGCATCCTGAAGCCCAGATACTCGCAGGCGGGTCAGATGTGCTCGTCCAGGTGCGTGAGGGCCGCAGAGCCGGAATGGAACTGGTCAGCATTTATATGCTTGATGAGCTGAGGGGCGTGTCAATCGATGACGATGAAAACATACGAATAGGCTCTCTGACAAGCTTCTCCCATATCACGAATGATCCGATCATCCGGAAATACATCAATGTTCTCGGCGAAGCTGTGGACATGGTAGGTGGTCCTCAGATCAGAGCAATAGGCACGATCGGCGGAAACACCTGCAACGGAGTCACATCCGCTGACTCGGCATCCACACTGATGGCATGGGATGCTGTAATGGAAGTCACAGGTCCCGAAGGCGTGAGATACGTACCTATCAAGGACTGGTATATCAAGGCTAAGGTAGTAGACCTGAAACCGGCTGAGATACAGACCGCCATCCTTATCCCGAAGGAATCCTATGACAGATGCTTCGGGCATTATATCAAGTATTCGATGAGAAACGCTCTTGATATCGCTACCACAGGCTGTTCAGTCAATGTCAGACTCAGCGAAGACAAAAAGACGATTGAGCGCGTACGGATCGGATACGGAGTAGCGGCCCCGATCCCTGTCCGGGCCAAAACTGCCGAAGAATTCCTGAACGGCAAGAAGATCACCGAAAAGAATATCAGGAAATTTGCGGAAACAGTGCTCGAGGATATCAATCCGCGTGACAGCTGGCGTGCCGGCAAGGCGCTCCGTCAGCACATATCGGTCGTAATGGCTGAGAGGGCTCTGCGCGAGTCGATCATTCTGGCAGGAGGTGTGGTAAATGGATAAACAATACAAAGTGGTCCACTGCACTATCAACGGTAAAAAGGTAGAGAAAGTCGTGGATGTCCGCGCATCTCTGACAGACATGCTGCGTAACGATTTCCGGCTGACTTCTGTTAAGAAGGGCTGTGAGGTCGGCGAATGCGGAGCCTGCACAGTGATCATCAACGGCGAAGGCTTCAACTCATGTATTTATCTTGCAGTATGGGCAGAAGGAAAAGAGATCTGGACACTTGAGGGACTTACCGGTCCAGGCGGCGAGCTTTCAGATATCCAGCAGGCGTTTATCGATGAAGGCGCGATCCAGTGCGGATTCTGCACACCGGGCTTCATCATGACCAGCTGGGAGATCGTTAACTCAGGAAAAGAATATACTGACGATGAGCTCAGGAAGGCTCTCTCGGGACACCTGTGCAGATGCACCGGATATGAAAACATATTCCGAGCTGTCAAAAAGACCATGCTGAGACATCTCGGTAAATTCGAGGAAGCAGATAAAGTAGATTCACAGGGCATCACAGAATATCCTGAACCGATGCCTTTCAAGTAGGGAAACAGGACAGATGACCGGATTTTAAGACAGCCGGTGGAAACAAGGAGATCAATTATGGCAACTAAACTGTTAATGGCGAAAAGCCCTGCTGAAGCAATGGACTTCAAAACAGCAGCGGCTGCCTTTCTGGCAGGAGGTACAGAGATCAATCGTCTCGGATCCCATATCGCAGCAGATGCCGACATCCTTATCTCGCTCAAGAAGTGCAGCGGTCTGAACGGGATCGATGCGGATGGGAACTTTGTCACGATCGGAAGCATGTGCACATTCCAGCAGCTGGCAGAGTCAGACAAGGTGCCTGAGTACCTCAAAGAGGCAGCGCGCTTCATGGCTTCGCGAACCAAACGCAACATGGCAACAATAGGGGGGAATATCGCAGCAATGAGGACGGACTCATATCTGCTTCCGGTACTTTTTGCTGTATGTGCCAGAGTAGATGTGCTGACCGCAGAAGGAAAACAGAACATCTGCATCAACTCCTTTATGGAAGCGGCGCAAGCTGGTGAAGAAATGCTTATTATCGCAGTCATCGTTCCAGAGAAGATCAAAGTCGTATCAAAGAGATACGCTAATACAGCTCAGAGCCATGCGGTACTGACAATGAGCTCTGCGATAACAGAGAAAGGGTTCACACTTGCAGCAGCTGTCAAGAACTGCGGTATATTCAGATTCCGGACGTTTGAAGACATGATCCGGAAAGATCCTGATATAAGCGAAGAAGACGCGCTGGCGTTCTTCAAAGGAGCTGACAGTCTGAAAATATCCGATGATATGTTCGGCAGTGAAGAGTATAAGCGTTATCTGATGGGAGTCACGGCATATGACTTCTGCAGGAAGCTTGTGGGAAAGGAGGTATAGACATGATCAACTGTACTATTAATGGTAAGAAACGGTCATTCGATATCGATCCGACCTGCAGACTGAGGGAGATGCTCCTCATGAACGGCAATTTTGCCGTACGTGACAGCGATGACGCAGAAGGATTCTGCGGAAGCGATACGGTGCTGCTCGACGGAACTCCGGTCTTTTCCAATCTTGTACTAGCCGGCGAGGTGGAAGGCTGCGAGATCAGGACTCCTGACAGCCTCGGAAACTCAATGAACCTTACTGTGATCCAGCAGGCACTGGTCGATGCAGGTGTCGTGCAGAGCGCTTACAATGCGCCTGCTGCAGCGCTGATCATGACATGGCTGTTTGAGAACAACCCGAATCCGACAAGAGAGGATGTCAAGGATGCGCTCTCCGGCATATTTATCCGCGATGCCGGCTATGAACATTATTATCTGGCGGCGGAGCTCATCAAAGAGAAGCTTTCCGGCGGAGAATACAAAACAGAAATAGCTCCTGAATTCAGACCTGAACTCAAGGCTGTCGGCAAGGTGCTTCCTAAGATCGATGCGCCTCAGCTTGTATCCGGTGAAAGAGCATTCGTAGAAGACTATGTAGATGAAGATACCTGCTACATGGTAGTGCTCCGTTCTCCGTATGCCAGCGCATATGTCAATAAAATAGATACTTCGAAGGCAGAGGCTCTGCCTGGCGTTGTTAAGATCATCACAGCATATAACTGCCCGGATGTTACATACATGTCCGCCGGACAGGGCAATCCTGAGCCGTCCCCTCATGACCGCAGGCTTCTGAACAAAAAGGTCAGACATGTTGGCGACCGCGTAGCTGCGGTCATCGCTGAGACTCTCGAAGAAGCGATCAAGGCGCGTGATCTTATCGAAGTGGAATACGAGCCGCTCGGGGCTGTGTTCACAGTAGAAGAGGCGATGGCAGAGGGTGCTCCTCTGGTACATAACGGCAAGGTCCAGTACAATGCGGGAGCTCCGGATGATCTTGATGAATATAACAGCAAGCTTTCCGGAGATGAAAGAGAGGGCAAGGTCGTATACCAGTTCCCGCTCCATGGAGATATTCTCCACAATGTGGCAGCTGCGAACCATGGTTTTATCGGTGATGTCGACAAAGCATTTGCCGAAGCAGACGCAGTCGTAGAGGCTACATATCAGACAAGCCAGATCCAGCATACTCCGCTTGAGACACATATCTGTTTCTCCAAGCTCGAGAACGGCAGACTGATCATCTATGCCAGCACACAGGTACCTTATCACGTGCGCCGCATAGTAAGCTGGGTCACGGGGCTTTCAGAAAACAAGATACACGTAATCAAGACAAGAGTCGGAGGCGGATACGGATCAAAGCAGGATATCCTTGTAGAGGACCTGACTGCGTATGCAACATTCGCTACCGGAAGACCTGTTCTTTATCACAACACACGTGAAGAGGAATTCATAGCCAACTCCACCAGACATCCTATGCGTGTACATGTCAAAATGGGAGGCAAAAAGGACGGATCGATCACCGGCATATACCTCAAGGTCGATGCCAATACAGGTCCTTACGGAAACCATGCTCTGACAGTGCCGATGAACAGCTGCTCTAAGACACTTCCGCTGTTCAAGTGCGACAACATGAAATACGATCTGACGATCTATTATACGAATACACCTCCGGCAGGAGCTTATCAGGGCTACGGCACGCCAAAGGGCACATACGGCCTGATGATGGCAATGTGCGAGCTGGCTGAAAAGCTTGGTGTAGATTACAAAGAGATGGTTCTGAAGAATCATGTCGAGGAAGGCTACATGCTGGAGATCCTCAAGGGCCTTGGAGAAGGCCGTGAAGGAAACGTAGTTCCGGTCGGATCATGCGGACTGAGAGAAGCAGTTGAGAAGGGCTGCGAGATGATCGAGTGGGGCAAGCGCGAAGAGAGCGGCGACCCGGACTGGAAGATCGGAAAAGGTTTCGCGATGATCATGCAGGGCTCCGGACTCCCGGGACTCGATCACGCAAACGCGATCACAAAGCTCGAGATGGACGGCTCTATCATTGTTACGAGCGGAGCAGCAGATATCGGAACAGGCTTGGATACTATCATTGCCAAGGTCACAAGCGACATACTATGTGTCCCGATGGACAGGATCACTGTTATCTCAGGTGATACAGACTCAGGCGCATTCGATACCGGTTCATATGCTTCATCCGGTACTTTCTTCAGCGGAAACGCTGCAGTCGTAGCAGCTACCAATCTCAAGGAGAAGATACTCGAAGAGGCAGCGATGCAGATGGTCGAAGATATAGAAGATCTTGAGATCCTGTGGCCGGGTGAAGTCAGATCTGCAAAGACCGGCAAGGTTCTTTCATACTATGAGATCATCCATACATCCACTTCGGGAACCGGACGCGGGCATCTCATCGCGCCGGGAAGCTTCACCACCGCGGGATCATCTGTACCGTACGGAGCTCATTTTGCTCAGGTCGCAGTCAATATCAGGACTGGCGAGATCAAGGTGCAGAAGTTCTATGCGATCCAGGATGCAGGTACACCAATCAACCCTGAAGCTGCGCTCTGCCAGATGTACGGAGCTTCACTCAAATCGATCGGACATACGCTGTATGAGGATATGATCCTCGATAAGGACGGCAATTGCGTCAATGCCAATATGACCGATTACGGAGTACCGATGATATCCGAGCAGCCGGATGATTTCAAGGCTGTACTCATAGATGTCAATGATGAGCACGGACCGTTCGGAGCGAAGTCTATCTCAGAGATCGCCTGCAACGGCGCGGCTCCTGCAATAGGCAACGCGATCCATGACGCCTGCGGCGTCTGGATGAGAAGCTGGCCTATGACACCGGAGAAACTCCTGAAAGAACTCGGCAGACTCTGATAACAGAAAACTGCAATTGTTAATAACGCATACGGAATCATGATTCCGTCAGGCTTGAACAGATACAAGGAAGGGAGGACACAGCATGCTATTAATAGGTAATGGGCAACTTATTACACGAGATCCGGCATTCCCTTATCATAAAGACGGTGCTGTCGTGATCGACGGCGAGGTCATCAAAGCAGTGGGAACGCTGGCAGATATGAAAGCTTCCTATCCGGATGCTGAATTTGTAGATGCGAAGGGCGGCATCATCATGCCGGGACTGATCAATGCGCATACACATATTTACTCCGGACTTGCCAGAGGTCTGGCAATTGAAGGAAACAATCCGACCAATTTCTTCGAAGTGCTCGATGGCACATGGTGGGCAATCGACAGACATCTGACTATTGATGGTACTAAGGCATGTGCGTACGCGACGATACTCGACTGTATCAGAGATGGTGTCACAACGATTTTTGACCATCACGCAAGCTTCTGTGAGATTCCCGGCTCGCTGTTTGCGATCAAGGATGTAGCGAAGGAACTCGGAATGAGATCCTGCCTCTGCTATGAGGTATCCGAAAGAGACGGAGAAGAAAAGACACTTCAGAGCATACAGGAGAACGCTGAGTTCGCAAAATGGGCTATCAAAGAAGACGATGATATGATCAAAGCGATGTTCGGCGGACATGCTCTGTTCACCATCTCTGACAAGACATTTGAGAAAATGGTCGAAGCCAATGACGGCATGACCGGATTCCATATCCATATCGCAGAGGGCATGAACGACGTGTATGACAGCCTCAGAAACTACGGATGCAGACCTGTCAACAGACTCCTGTACAATGGTCTGCTCGGCGACAAGACGCTGCTTGGTCACTGTATCCATGTAAGCCCTGCAGAAATGGATATCATCAAAGAGACCGGAACAATGGTCGTCAACAATCCGGAGTCGAACATGGGCAATGCTGTAGGCTGCGCACCTGTACTTCAGATGATGGCAAAGGGCATCATGGTAGGTATGGGAACAGACGCTTATACGCACGACATGCTTGAGAGCCTCAAAGTATTCCTGATCATCCAGAGACACAACGCCGCAATGCCTAATGTGGCATGGGGTGAAGCTATGAGCATGCTGTTTGATAACAACCGCAAGATCGCGGCCAAGTACTTCAAGAAGCCTCTCGGCGTGCTGAAGGAAGGCGCTGCAGCAGACGTGATCGTTATGGATTACAAACCGTTCACTGCAGGACTACCATCATCAACGGTAAAGTTCTCTACAAAGACAGAGAATTCGTAGGCATCGATGAAGAAGCCATCAATGCATGGACACTCGAGCAGAGCAAGAAGCTCTGGGGCGAGCTCAATCACAGAACATACTGATAAACAGTAAACATCGTATTGTAAGGACTTCGCATAACTGAAGCATAAGATTTACGGAGGGATATTATGAGTGACATAATGCGTCCAATGCCTTATAAGCATTTACTGGACTGGGTACTTACAGAGTATGAGAAAAGCGAGAGTATTTTCGGTATTTCAAAATTCGTAAAACACACTAATGGCCAGGCGCTTCCGATCTTTGATGAAAAGATCGAGTCTCCATATGGACCGGCAGCAGGTCCTAATACACAGCTGGCCCAGAACATCGTAGCGTCATACTGCGCGGGATCGAGATTTTTCGAACTCAAGACAGTCCAGAAGATGGATGGCGCAGAGCTTGCTGCCTGCGTTGCAAAGCCATGTATCACAGCTCATGACGAGTGCTACAATTGCGAATGGTCAACAGAGCTGTATGTACCTCAGGCATATGAGGAATATGTAAAAGCATGGTTCATCTGCAAGATCCTGTCAAAGGAACTCGGACTGGGCGATCCTGACGGCTTCGTGTTCAATATGTCTGTAGGCTATGACCTTGATGGTATCAAGACCCCTAAAGTAGACAAGTTTATCGAAGAGATGAAGGATGCTTCTGCAACTGAGGTATTCAAAGAAGCAATGGAAGTATCACTTAAGGCTGTAAAAGACGGAAAGCTCAGGAACGTAGACGAAGCCTTCATCAAGGCTATCCCGGCAAGGATCTCAAACTCAATCACCGAGTCGACTCTTCATGGATGCCCGCCTGATGAAATCGAGAGAATCGCATCCTATCTGATCACAGAGAAGAATCTCAACACTTTCATCAAGTGCAACCCGACCCTGCTTGGATATGAATTCGCAAGAGAACGTCTTGATTCACTCGGATTCGATTACATAGTATTCGATGATCATCACTTCCTTGAGGATCTTCAGTGGAAGGATGCTATCCCGATGTTTGAGCGTCTGCAGAAACTCTGCGATGAGAAGGGCCTTGAGTTCGGTGTCAAGATCACCAACTTCCCGCTGTCGATCGCTCTTGCAGAGAAACTTACAAGACAGTTCGACGGAAAACTCAGGATCAGCTATTCCGGCGGAGCTGACTACTTCAACATCAAGCAGATCTTCGAAGCCGGCATCTGGCCTATCACAATGGCAACAACTGTTCTCAAGCCGGGTGGATACCAGAGAATGTCACAGATCGGCGAGCTTCTGATGGACTGCGGCAGCGAGAGATTCAGCGGAGTTGATAAGGCTAAGGCAGCAGCACTTGTAGAGCTGTCACAGGGTGAGCGTAACCGCAAGCCAATCAAGCCTCTGCCTGACAGAAAGAATGGCGAGCCGCTTCCGATGCTTGACTGCTTCACAGCGCCATGCAGCGGCGGATGCCCGATCAATCAGGACATTCCTGCTTATCTTGAGGCTATGGAAAAGGACAGACCGGAAGAAGCATTGAGGATCATCCTTGAGAAGAACGCGCTTCCGTTCATAACAGGAACGATCTGCCCTCATACATGCGCTGACAGATGTATGCGTAATCACTATGAATCATCCGTCAGGATACGTGAGGTAAAACTGATGGCAGCAGAGAAAGGCGCTGCCAGAGTTGCCGCAACACTCCACGCACCGGCTATAACCGGCAACAAAAAGGTTGCTGTTATCGGAGGAGGACCTGCAGGACTTGCAGCTGCTTCATTCCTGAGCCGCGCCGGAGTGGATGTAACATTATTCGAAAAGAGAAAGAGAATGGGTGGAGTTCCTCGCTATGTCATCCCTGAATTCAGGATCAGTGAAGATGCTATCAACAAGGATGTTGCTCTCTGCTCAGCATATGGAGCCAAAATGGTCAAGGGCAGAGAGATCGTATCGATCAATCCGCTCAAAGAAGAAGGATACACAGACTTTGTGATCTGTATCGGAGCATGGGCTGAGGGACGCAAGACATTAAAATACGGAAAAGAGATCGATGCTCTTGAGTTCCTGTACGATGTCAAGAACGCGCCGGATTCAGATAATATCGGAAGAGAAGAGCTTGGAACGATCAGGCTCGGAACTGATGTAGTAGTAATCGGCGGCGGAAATACCGCCATGGATGTAGCCAGAGCCGCAAAGAGACAGCCTGGGGTAGAGCATGTTCGTCTCGTATACCGCAGGACAAGAAGATATATGCCTGCAGATGAGGAAGAACTGCAGATGGCGATCGATGACGGCGTAGAATTCATGGAGCTCCTCGCACCTGAAGGTGTAGAAGACGGAATGCTCAAGTGTGAGATCTGCAAACTCGGAGATCCTGATGAGAGCGGCAGACGTTCACCTGTCGGTACAGGCGAATACACAGAAGTTCCGGCAACTTGCGTCATCGCTGCAGTCGGCGAGAGGATCCATAAGGGACTTTATCAGACGATCGGTGTTGAACTCGACAGCAAGGGCAAACCGGTCGTAGATGACAACCTCATGACATCTGTAGAGGGTGTTTACGCAGCAGGAGACTGCCGCCGCGGACCGGCTACAGTAGTCAAGGCTATCGCTGATGCACAGACAATAGCTTCAGCGATCTGCGGAGCAGACTTTGATAAGTATGCTGAACTCAATGCAGACGGAAATATGGGTAAACTGCTCGACCGCAAGGGCGTTCTGGTTGATCCGCCGGCAGACAAGGCAGACGATCGCTGCCTCGGCTGCAGCACTGTTTGCGAGGTCTGCGCGGATGTATGTCCGAACAGAGCAAATGTCGTCATTGACGTACCTGGATTCGCAAAACCTCAGATACTCCATGTCGACGGTATGTGCAACGAGTGCGGAAACTGCCAGGTATTCTGTCCATATGCAGGACGTCCGTTCAAGGATAAGTTCACACTGTTCTGGAGCGAAGAAGACTTCAAGGACAGCGAGAACAACGGATTCCTCGTACTTGAAGGATCAAAAGTATGTGTAAGACTGTTCGGAAATGTCGGAGAGTACGATATCGCTGATCCTAAATGCGCACTGCCTGAGGGCATTCTCGCATTCATCAAGGCTGTAACAGCTAATTACGCATATCTTATAGGCTAGTTTTAGAGAATATATTATTTCAGAGGATATTTTATGCTGATATACATCAAAGGCGCAGGCGATCTCGCCAGCGGAATAGCATTGAGACTGCATCATGCAAAATTCGACATTGTGATGACAGATCTGCCTGTGCCCACGGCAGTACGCAGGACGGTGGCTTTTTCGGAAGCCATCCGTCTTGGGAGCGCTGCTGTTGAAGATGTAATGGCGGAAAGAGCAGAAACTGCAGAGCAGGTCAGAGACTGCATATCAAGGGGCGTGATCCCTGTCGTGCCTACTACATACGAAGGCATGATTGGCAGTCTCCATCCTGATGTCAAGGTCGATGCTGTAATAGCCAAGAAGAATCTGGGCACCAGCATCGATGATGCACCGCTTGTGATAGGCGTCGGCCCCGGCTTTACTGCCGGAGAGGACTGCCACGTCGTGATAGAGACAAAGCGCGGGCATACCATTGGAAGAGTCATCAAGGAAGGATCTGCCACGGTTACTTTCATCCTCGCAGAGATTTCGGGAACATGGTATACAAGGGCGAGATCGTAGCATATGTCGACAATGTGCCTGTATTTACAGCGATCACAGGGGTCGTACGCGGAATGCTCCAGGAAGGGATATATGTCACTGAAGGTTTCAAATGCGGCGACGTAGACCCGAGAGGCATATCCGTAGATTATATGACAGTATCTGACAAAGCGATGTCCATAGCAGGGGGCGTGCTTGAAGCGATATTGTGCTACGCCAGAGACAGGCTGTAGAGCACAGATTTCTGCTCAGTGAAAATTATGACTAATAAATTAAAGAAAAAAGCATATGTCAGGTGCAGAGGGGGGAGCCCTCTTAAGGAAGGAATAGACAGATCGTCTCTTCCCGCTGATTGCAATGCGATAAAAGGGATGTATCCGGATGGTATAGCTGCGTGCATATACGGCTGCCTGGGCGGCGG
>ONHU01000033.1 GCA_900317675.1 uncultured Eubacteriales bacterium | reverse complement strand
ATCTCTTCATCAGTATATCCATACTGTCCGAGGATCTCTTCGGTATGCTCAGCGAGATAAGGTCCTCTGTTGTAATCCGGAAGACCGTTTTCCTTAAACATGACAGGAGGTCTTACAAGAGTTCTCTTGTTGCCGTTGCTGTACTCCATCTCATAGAAGATGTCCGATGCCCATGCCTGCTTGTCCTCAAGCAGCGTATCCCAGTTCTGAGCTACTGCGTAAGGGATATCTGCAGCATCGAGCAGCTTGCACCACTCAGCGCAGTCCTTTGTGAGGAAGAGAGCTGAGATCCACTCTGAAAATTCCTTCCTGTTAGGATAGAGATTCTTCTGAGGGAAGAACTTAGGGTTATCGATCATTTCAGGTTGTCCGGCAGCTTTCATGAAGACAGGATAATGTCTGTCATACTGCGGCATTGCGATCTGGAGCCACTGTTCGTCCTTTGTCTTGTATACCATTGTCAGCGGATTGCCGTTCTCCCATCTTTCCATAGGGAACTTGCAGCTGTCAGCGCCATACTGGCTGGACTGGAGCATGAGGGATACATCCCATACTGCGCTGTGGAAGAGCGAAACGACTACCTGATCTCCTTCGCCTGTCATCTTAGCCTTGAATAAAGCTGCCAGTACGCCTGCAGCGAGGTTCATAGCTACCTGATGATCTCCGAATCCCTGGACAGTCAGCATCGGTGTGCTTGTCTTGTCTCTCAGAGGTCCGAGGATGCCGCCTCTTGCGTAGAATGCGGTAAAGTCAAACCCAGGGAGATCTTTGTCCGGTCCCTTTTCGCCGTATCCGGAAATGAATCCGTATACGAGTGAAGGGTATTTTGCATGAAGTGTGTCATAGTCGAGCTTGTTCTTGATCAGTGACGGCTGACGGTTGTTAGTGATGAACACATCAGCATCGGCGATCAGTTTCTCGAGTACTTCACGGCCCTCAGGTGATTTGATATTGAGAGCGATACATCTTTTGCCTGCGTTCTCGAGGTCATAGGAAGTGTTTTCCTTCTGATCGAGAGGACGGCCTTCGTTAGCTGCTGTGTATCTGAGCGGGTCACCCATAGGTGCCTCAACCTTGATAACATCAGCGCCGAGGTCAGCAAGGAATCTTGCAGTACAAGGAGCAGCGATAAATGTCGCGAGCTCTACTACCTTGACTCCCTCAAGAGGTCTTTTTACTTCACTCATTTTTTCCTCCTTAATTACATTGACAGCATATCGCGGAAGGTCTCGAGGTTGGTGCGCACCTGTTCAAAGTGGACCATCTGTCTGTCGACTTCCACAAGCGCGAGCGGCAGATCAGCTGCCTCGCACGCTCTTTTGATCATAACGTAATCGAATTCTTCAGGGTCGCAGAACTTAGTCATTACAACGACTACACCCTTTGCGCCCCTTGCCTTGGCTGTATCGACGATCCACTGTACTCTAGGCTTTTTGACGTTGTAGAGTACAGAGCAGTTGTCCATAGCCGCGAACTTCAGAGCGAGTGCCTGCAGCGGATCATCTGCCTCAGGAACGTCTGTCCTGTACTGACGGGACTGAGCGGCAACATCATCAGCTACGATGTGCATGCCCATATCGTCGAATATCTCATTGAGCTGAGGAGCATCCGTGAGGATACCGCTGACTACGATGCCGAGCTTGTCCTCTGCTCTGCTGTCACCGAGCTCTGCGAGGAATTCCTCACACAGAGCAGTGTGCTCTTCCTTAGTCATGAAATATGCGCTCTTGAATATATCGCTTCTCTGTGCAGCTGTGATCTCCGGATGACCTGCGAGTGCCTCGTCAACTCTCCTCATTACAGCATTGTGAGCGTTATATACTTTGCAGGATTCTGCGAGAGCTTCAGGGTCATACTTTCCTCCCAGCTCCTCAAGATCCTTAATGACTCTTTCATATCCGGCCTTAGTGAATGCAATGCCGTAATCAGGCTTTCTGTTCTGCGGATATGTCATAGGGATGAATTTGATATCATCAACAGCGTATTTCCAGTTTTCGCCGAGTGTCTTGAGTGTGTCGCAGAGTGACGGGATCACGATCGCGCTTGCACCCTTGTATGCTCCGCCGATTCCAAGCTCGAGGATAGACTGTACGATCGAGCAGAGGAATGCAGGGAAATATTCTTTTGCTCTTTTGAGCTCCATGTCAGCTCCCCAGGCTCCCATAGGTACGAATCCCATAGAATGGATCAGTTCCTCCGGTGTGTATACAGGAGCTGTGAGGACGACCTTTCTGCCCTCAGCCATGTATTTATCCATCTGTGCGCGAGGCGCAGAAGCGGCCTCGTGGAATTTCTTAAGTGTATCCTGTAGCATCACTACGCCTCCTTCGCTTCCTTGTTGGACTCCATGATCTCGCAGAGACCCTGTACTCTTGTGTCATACTGGGCTTCTGAGAAATTCCTCGGATCTGCCTGGTCACCGTCAAATGATGTGACAGGGATATTGCATTCCTTGCCGATCTGGCGGCTCATCTCAGCCATGAATCCGCTCCAGAGCTTGCAGGATCTGTTGGTGTGGACGAGAAGTCCTTCTACGTTGTTGTCCTTGCAGAGCTTGACTCTCTTGTCTCTGGATTTCTCAAGGTTGATAGCGTTCGGAACACTGCAGTATGCGCGGATCATCTCATCAAATGAGTTGTAGTCAAATCCGAATGCGTCAGCATAGATCGTGGTGACCATATTGATGCCGCGGTCCTTGAGTCCTCTTGATGTTGCTCTGAGGTACGGCCAGCATGCGATACCCTCGAACATGATCCTGTGCTTTTCTTCTACGCGGAAAGTGCTCTCGCCCTTTTCGTGGTTCTCCTTGTACTCCTTGAGGAGTGTTTCCATAGCTTCGCCTGCCTCTTCCTTACCGCGGGCGGTTACCATAACTGCCATGTGGTTGAGCAGGTCAAAACCGTTGAACGGAGACGGTGTATATTTTGCCTGTGCTGTAGCTTCGAGCCATGCACGGCTGCTGCGGCAGCTGAATCCTGTTACCTGCTGGAATCTGTCATCGTCCCACTTGAGTCCGAAGAGGTCCTCGAGCTGATGTACAGCGTCCCAGAACTGTCCGGTCACATAAGCTACCTCAGCATCGGATACTTCATAATCAGGGTTGAACGGGATGTCGAGCATGATCATCGGGATACCAAGATCAATTGAAAGGTTCTCATACCATTTGATCATGCAGTTGCAGATGTTGTTGCAGCAAAGCAGTACATCCGGCATAGCTACGTCCTGCTCAGGACACTCTTTGAGCTTGGCATATGCCAGGCTGATTCTTGCATATGCGCAGATATCATTTGAGTATCCGTCTGCCTCAGCGACTTCACACATACGCTCTCCTGCGCCTCTTGCAGCGATTCCTGCTGCCTGGTTCTCAGGGTATGCTGTAGCGAGTCCGAGTGTCTCAGGTATCTCAACAGGGAAATTGCTTGATACCCATGCAACCGGTCTGCCCTGCTTCTTGGCCTCTATAGCTGTCGCGAAAGCGTCAGATGCGATCTTACCGAGCTTGTACTTAGCCGAATTAGGATCGAGCGGTTTGCGAGGCTTTTTGACTTCTTCAGGCTTCTTGACTTCTTCTGCCATTTCTTCCTCCTTAACAATATCGTTTACTTTTGTATATTTCCCCGGCCGTGCTTAGGCTGCGGCCGCAATGGACTTAGCTGTTTTGCTTCAGAGCCTGGCGGTATCCGTACAGAGCCGCCCCGATCGCTCCGAAATACTGTGCCATCGGATCGAAGTCGATGTCGACTTCAAGGCTTTTTGAAAGCGCGCTTCTTACAGCACCGTTTCTGGCAACACCGCCGGACATGCATACTCTCGGCACGACTCCGGCTCTTCTTGCAAGAGCGCTGACTCTTGAAGCAACGCTTTCGCAGATACCGGCTACCAGATCAGGTCTGCTGACTCCGTTGGCAAGCTGGCTGATTACTTCTGACTCTGCGAAGACGGTACATGTGCTTGAAATCGATGCCGGTTTCTCGGACTGCGCCGCGCACGCTTCAAGATCGTTGATATCCATTCTCAGGATGTTAGCCATGACATCAAGAAAACGGCCCGTGCCTGCCGCGCATTTGTCATTCATGACAAAATTCGACATTCTCCCGCTCTCATTGAGTGAGATGATCTTGGCATCCTGGCCGCCTATATCTATAAGTGTCCTGAGATCAGGAAAGATAAATCTTCCCCCAAGCGCGTGACATGTGAGTTCGCTCACCTCTCCGTCAGCTCCCTCGTACTTGTTTCTCCCATAGCCTGTAACGATAGTACGTGTAACAGCAGAAGGATCAAGATCGGTGAGCTTCCACAGATCAGCAAGTGCTTCCTCGGGACCTTCAGTGCCGAGGCCGCCGACTCTGAGTCCGGAAGCGATGATTTCCTGCCCGTCTTTGAGCAGTACACATTTTGAAGTTGTGGAACCGATGTCTATTCCGAGGGTAATCATGGCACTTCTCCTTGTTAATCTTTTCACGTTAATTTTTTCACTTTATGCCCTTCATGTCAACGTGGTCAGACCAATCTGTCAATAAACATATTGGTTAATTCAGATTATCTATTCCAAATCGTGCTAACTGTGTTTTATAATGTATTCAGCGAATCAACTGCATATTAGGAAAGAGTCATCCGGGAGGTCCGGGATATGGATTTAGACAAACTGGAACTGTTCTACGCAGCTGCCAACAGCAGGAGCTTCACACAGGCTGCAGAGAAGTGCAACGTGGCTCAGACGACAATGAGCAAGTACATAGCTCAGCTCGAGGAGGAACTCGGGACTAAGCTTTTTTATCGTACTACCAGAGAATGCACTCTGACTGAGGCCGGTCACACATTTTATAACGGGGCAAAGGATCTCAGAAGAGACTATGACGACCTTAAGAAGCAGCTGCAGCAGGTAACTGAAAATGAGCTGAAGATCGGGATCTACGGTGAGTTTTTTGATCTGTCGATACTGGGGAGGTTCAGGGAGAAATGCCCCGACATCGATCTTAAAGTATCATTTGACAGCAGGACCAATCTGTATGATCATCTCAAGAGGCGCAAGATCCACGCAGTACTCATACCTAATATCCTTGTGACAGATGCTGCCGGCGATCACTCGCTCAGAACGGTCAATGTTCTCTCCGGCGATGCATTCATATACTGTTCGGAAGATGCAGTCAAAAAATACGGCAGTATACAGGAGGTCATCCGCAAACTGCCGTTTGTAACAAAATCTCAGGAGCCGAGATACCATAATTATTGCCGCAGAGTCCTTCATCGTACTCTGGACACGTCCTTTGAGTCGGTCACTGTAGTCGAATCCATCGCGAAGCAGCGCCTGCTGACTGAGCTGTCGCAGGGATTCTCAATCATGCTCGAGCAGGAAGCCTCAGATACCAGAGGACTCTATGCTTATTCTCTCCAGGATAATTTTAACGAGACACTTCAGCTCTTCTACTCTGTCAAGCATGTCCCTGCAAGCCTCAGAGCCTTCATCAACTTTATCAATGAAGTCACATTCCACGCTTAAGGATCATTCTTTTTCCTGTGCCGACACTGCCGCTTCCGGTGTTACCGGAAGCATTTTATTTCGTGTCTTTATATACATTATGGTGATTATCACCGCGGAAATACCCCAGCTGACAGGAAATACCATCATCAGCGAGAAGAAGGTGTGATAGATCTGAAAGCCTGTGAACACCCATGTGATCCTCGTTCCGCATACTCCGAAGAGAGTAATGAGCGCCGGGATCAGAGACTTCCCCAATCCTCTCATCGCTCCGGACAGATTATCCATAAACACATTCAGAGTTTCCGAGTACATAAGGATCCTGATCCGCAGTGAACCGAGTTCGACTATTGCAGGATCATCTGTGAACAGTCCCATCAGAAGGTCTGCGCTGAGTATCATCAGTATGCTGGCCGCCATGCTGATACACCAGCTGACGATCATTGTCTTTCTCACGACTTCCCTGCATCTTGCATACTCGCCTGCTCCGTAATTCTGGCCGACAAAGGTCACGAGCGTCTGACCGAAAGCATTGATGATAAAGAATATGAAGATCTCTATATTGAAAGCCGCAGAAGATGCCGCCATGACATCAGATCCCAGACTGTTGATCGCTGTCTGCACACAGAGATTTGAGATAGAAAAGACTGTGCTCTGAAGAGCGGCAGGAAGCCCTATCCTGATCATCTGCTCAAGCAGTCCCCGGTCCAGGCGCAGTGTTTCCGGATGCAGCCTTATCACGCTCTCCTCTCTGAGAAGAGTCCTCAGGAGAAGCAGTGAACTTACCACATTTGAAAGAACGGTCGCGATCGCAACGCCATCGACATCCATGCCGAGGACGAGTACGAAAAACAGATTGGCTGCCACATTGAGAATCCCGCCTGTGAAAAGACATATAAGAGGGGTTCTGGTATTTCCGTTGCTTCTGAATATAGCTGCCCCGAAATTGTACAGCATCACAAAAGGAGCTCCGGCAAAATATATCCTCAGATACAGCACAGAATACGGCGCTACCTCCTCAGGCACACCGAGCAGCCTGACAATAGGTCCGGCGATGATATTTCCGCATACTGCTATGAAAAGACCGCAGATCACAGCCAGCACCAGAGCTGTCCCGACTGCCTGGCGGACCTTTCCGGTGTCTTTGGCGCCTATATGCCTTGCTATGACTACATTCGCGCCTATCGACAGACCTACGAAGAAATTGACAAGAAGAGAGACTACAGGTGCGTTTCCTCCTACCGCAGCCATAGCTTCTTTGCTTGCAAACCTGCCCACGACAGCAACATCCGTCGCGTTGAAAAGCTGCTGGAGCATGCTTGTAAGAGCCAGAGGAATGGCAAACAAAAGGACCTTATCAAGGATCGATCCTTTTGTCAGGTCCTTTCTGTCTGAAGAGCCGGTCAGGCTCTTCCTGATTCTGCTTGTGTCGTGTCCTTTTAGTCCTGATCCAGTCATTTTCCTTTATTGCTTATACTGCTGCATCCTGTGCTCCTCCCCCGTTGCCGGCTTTTTTGAATTCTCCGTATGTGAAGAAGCACAGTCCGGTCCAGATTATTATGAAAGCCAGTATCTGGACTCTGTCTATAGGTTCTTTGAAAAGGAATATTCCCAGAAGCAGTGAAATGGTAGGACTGATGTACTGTGCCAGACCTATCATGAAGAGCGGTACTCTTCTGGCAGCTACTGAGAAGAGCGCGACCGGGATGAGCGTTATAAGTCCGCTCAGGTACATCAGAGCATACTTGCCCGGAATTCCCATGCTGATCGCACCGATTCCTTTTGTTTCAATAAATAATATAGCTATCAGAGCGAGCACTGCGTAGATCATCGTCTCATATACAAGAGCAACGATCGCAGGCTGCTCAGCTGTCTTTTTGATAGATGAGTAGACTGCCCAGGTGCATGCAAGCCCGAGAGCTACGCCCGGGACCTGCCTGTAGTGGAACAGGATCACTATGATCGCGGCTAAAGCAAATAACATAGCAGTCAGATTGTATCTGGTCAGCTGCTCCTTGAATACGATGATGCCTACTGCGCATATAACGATAGGCTCAATATAATAACCAATCGAAGCCTGTATGACCCTCTCCGAGGTCATAGCCCAGATGTAGATACTCCAGTTAACAGTTAATATCAGTCCTGCGGTGAAGTACTTGCGTCTGACTGCTCTGTCCTTCAGAGGTCCCCAGATTTCCTCTCTGCTGTACCTGAGCCGCGCGCCGATATATGAATACACAAACATGGTAAAGATCCTGTAAAGGATTATGATCCATGAAGGTATCGGCACCAATGCCTGCCAGTAGATCGGGCAGAATCCCCACAGCAGCTGGCATGACAGTAAGCAGAGAACCCCCTTCCTGTATTCGTTCATAATCCGAGTTCTTCTTCTGCTAGTTTTACAGCGATACGGATACAGTCGTCACATGAAGTGAAGCTCTGTCCGTTATTGCCTGTCTTGATATCGAGACAATACAGTCTTTTTGCCTGCTCGATGAACTTTCTCTGCATATTTCCGGCTGCTCTGGTGGAAAATTTCTTGGTCTGTCCCGGGTCCTCGATATTCCCATCGCTGTGAACGAGTCCGGCGATCATAGCCGCGCCGGAGATCGCGCCGCAGACACCGCGGCCTGTTCCCATACCGGCGCCGAAACCTTCACCGATCCTGTAAAGCAGCGCTTCGTCGACTCCTACTGCGTCCGCGAAAACACACGCTGCCGCCTGGCAGCAGTTATATCCTTCTCTGTGGAGCATTGCTGCTCTGTCAGCTCTGTCCATAATTATGTTTCATCCTTTCGTTTTGATTTCAGAATAATATGATAAATTATAGCACATTGTGATAAATAGTATGCAACACTTTGGAGCTTCTGAGATACTATATTAGTGAGAGCTCTCAAACAGAGCAGCTGATACATGTACAGGATGTTCTCACTCTCGTGCACCTTAATGAAGAGGTAGTAAAAGTGAATAATAATACAGATATGACATATGAAATAATGCTGGCTGAAAAAGCCAGAAGCGGCAGCAGAGAGGCCTTCTGTGAGCTGTACGGCATATACAAAGACAGGCTCTACCGCTACGCCCTGTACCGCCTCGGCGATCCTGACGATGCGGAGGATGCGGTTTCGGAATGCATCCTTGAAGCATGGAAAGGGATCCGTTCTCTGCGCAGCAGTTCGTCATTCGGGGCATGGATATTCAGGATACTGTATAACTGCTGCATGAAGCATATCAGGAACGCCATCGGGCTGAGAGGAAGTCTCGAGAGCATGGCAGCAGCTTCCCGCCGGGAGCAGTCTTCGGCCGGCACATCCGATCTCCCTCTTATGATAGAACTGGCAGAAGCGCTGTCTCAGCTTTCAGAAGATGAGCGCGAGATAGTACTGCTTTCATCTGCGGCCGGGCTTACAAGCAGTGAGATCTCCGTTATCACGGGCCTGAGTTCCGGTTCTGTCAGATCCAAGCTTTCGCGAAGCATGGCAAAGATGCGTAAATACCTGTCATAGATGACCGTTTCCGGTCCTGCCGCCTATGCTTTTTCATAATTAATGAATGGAGAATCAGAAATGAACAAGAATACAGATCGCGAAAAAGATCTTGAATATATCAGGGATAAGTTCAGTTCAGACGGGATCAAAGCACCCGAAAGTCTGAACGAGGACCGTGTGATGGCCATGATATCCGGTATCGAGCCTGATCAGGAGGAAGCGGCCTACACCCCTGCAGCAGTCAGGAAGCGTCCTTCCCTAAGAAAATGGGGCGCGGCTGCGGCATGCGCAGTTATAGCTCTTTTCGGAGTGATCCAGGTTTTCAGCGTTCTCAACGCCCCTCCGGATACCGGCTTAGTGGACGGCGAGCTTTACACCTTCAAAGACAAATCCGAAATAAGCAGACTTGTCAAAAGCCTCAAGCCTGAGGACAGCTACGGGACCTGGTTCAGCGGAAATGATATGGCAGTGGAAGATGCCGAAGAAAGACCGGACGCTATGGAATCTGCTGATTCTGCCGCATCTCCTAAGGCATCAGCCGGTACTGATCTCAGCTCCGATACGGGCGCAGGAGCAGAGCCTTCCCATTCTGAAACTTATCTGCAGGTAGAAGAAGTCGATGAAGCGGATATAGTCAAGACAGACGGGAAATACATCTACTGCGTCAATGATGACAGAGAAGTCATCATCATGTCAGCAAAAGACGGAGAAACAGAAAAACTCTCTGTGATAGGCTCGCAGGGGGTCGAGAACTACGTCGAGGATATCTATCTCAACGGGGACAGGCTTGTCACTGTCGGAAGGGTTTATGAAGAAGATGAAGAGGACGGTTTTGCCGGGATAGCGGTCTATGACATATCTGACAGAAAGGATCCTCAGCTCATCAGCGTCTACCGCCAGAGCGGAGATATCGTATCGAGCCGTATGGTCGGAAATAATGTATATCTTGTCACAAGTGATTATGTTTACGAAGACGGCCGCATCCTTCCGAGGGTCTATGTGAATGGTGAATACCGTGATATGGAGGCTTCAGACATCTGCTGCGTACCTGATCCTCAGCAGTCGACATACGTTGTGCTCGGCGCCGTGGACATAACTTCCGGCAAAAATGCAAAGAGCGAGACACACGCTGTTTTCGGCGTATCCCAGGATATCTACTGCAATGATCACAATCTCTACGCTGCCGCAAATGAGTGGGACGGCTCAGACACAACGTACACCAGGATCGTAAGAGCGAGCCTCGACGGACTCAAAGTCAGGTTCAATGCAACAGCCAAGGTCCGCGGGTACTTCAACAATCAGTTCTCAATGGATGAAAAAGACGGATATCTGCGCATCGCTACCACTTCCCGGCGAGGCGGTATGGATGTAAACAACCTCTATGTGCTTGACCCATCGCTTAAGGAGACCGGTAAGCTGACAGGCTTTGCCCGCAACGAGAGCATCAGAGCCGTCAGATATTTCGGGGACAAAGCTTATGTAATCACCTATGAGCAGATAGATCCGCTCTTCGTGATAGATCTGAGCGACCCATCTTCCCCTTCAATAGACGGTGAAGTCAAGATAGACGGTTTCTCCACCCTGCTCTTACCTGCCGGCAAAGGAAAGCTTCTCGGAATAGGCCACGCGACCGGCGATAACGGCTACGGAGGTCAGTATGCTTCAGGACTCAAGCTCGTACTCTTCGATATAAGCGATCCTTCAGCTCCATCCGTCATTGACAGCATGGAATTCGAAGATATGGATTCCCCTGCGCAGTATACACACAAGGCACTGAATGTCAATACAGACGAAGGCTGGTATGCGATCCCTTACAGCGTCTGGCATTATAACGAACCGGATCTTATCATCGAGGAGGATCCGAGTGATCTTTCCGGATCCGAAACGGGTTCTGTTTCAAGTGATACGCTGATGAGCGAAGAAGAGCCGGTCATTGAAGATGAGCCGGAGCATGAATCAGGAGTGCTGATCTTCGGCGCAGATGATGAACTGACCATTTATGACCGTCACAGGCTGGAATGTGATAATCTCACAAGAAGCGTATACATAGATGACTATATCTACGCGATTGATGACAGCGGAGAGGTCAGCAGCTTCAGATTTTCAAAGTGATCCTGAAACAATTAATATCCGCCGCACCGGTTGGGATCTCAACCGATGCGGCGGTTTTCTGACATGCTGGTCCTGCAGCCTGATTCCGGCCTGAAACGGGGTCACTGGATATATACGATCGAAGTGCGCCTGAAGGCAGTAACGATTCGCACGATGCCGGCATAAATAAGACCTCCGGCATAGATATATATTACCGTCAGGAGCGAATGCATCACAAAGCCTCCGGCGATCAGTACAAGCGCAAGGAACACATTGGTAACGCCAAAAAGGATACGGGTCCTCCATCCGGGGGATTTCATCTTTCTGGTCTCTGATGCTCTGAAGAAATCCACGGCACCCGCAAACAGATGTATAACAGCCACATACAGCACCACATATATGGTCTGCCCATAAGTAAGTGAAGAAGTAAAGGCTCCCAGATCCAGAAGCAGAAGACCTCGTAGCAAGGAGAACTTTCCTCCTACCATCGATCTCGCCATAGTGAAATAGTAAATCAGCGTCTGTATTCCGCGCAGAGTAAAAGTCAGACTCATGATGGCCGCTACGATCTGCATTCCGATATCCGGATCTTCAGTCAGCAGAATGACCGCATACACAATCACTATGATACCGGTACAGACCCGGCGTACTCTTCCCAGTTTAGTCATTTCGGCCTGCCCCTCCTGTCAGTCTGCGGAAATCGCGTATGCCCTTAAATCTGCCGGTGCTGAAATCAACGGATTCTCCGGCTAGTTTATTTCCAGAATTGTATATTCTGTTAGTGACCATGCTCTTCTGAGCCAGAGCAGCAAGGATGAACCTTCCGAGCACAGTATCGTCTTTGCTGTTTTTATCCGCGTCTATATATTCCTGCTGATATTTTTCTCTGTCAAAATCCTCGGTCTCACATCCCGAGATCTTTTCACCGAGAGCTTTCCAGTCAGCAGATGCGTCGAGCTGCCGCCTGCAGATAATATCCGTGATCTCATTGATCCATGGGTCTGCCTGGATCACATCGTACCTGCCGGTCTCAAATGACTCATGATCACCTCTCAGATACCTGAGAGCATAGATCATCTGCGTAAATGCGTGCAGATAATCAGACGGGTTGTCCTTGACTATCTCCCTGTATTCTCCCCATGACGGCATGTACCTGTACCTGGCAAAGCTGTAGTCAGGAAGATGACCGGCTCTTCCGTGGCCCAGATTCATTACCGAGTTCTCTGTTCCCTGATACACACTGTTGGTGTAGTATCCGTTCTCAACAATATCCTTAGAAGATGGATTATGATTGAAATCCACTTTTTTCTCTGTGAATCCTTCACCCTCAGGTATGATCTCATAGAAATAATAATTAGTATTATTGATCGCAAGAGAAGGTGTCCCCGCAAAATATCTGTGCGCCCACGTATCCGCCAGAACATGCATCGCAAGGCCGGCCGCTTCCAGACTCTTTCCTTTCGCAAGCTCGACTGTATCAGCGAGAAGCGGGCCGTTAGGGCCGCATATCATTCTGTATTTTGCAAGAAATCTTCTGCTGCACCTCTCTCTATCTGCTTTCAGGTCTGCAGGCAGAAAATGAAATGATGCCCAGATCCTTGTAATATTCTGCAAAGTGAATACATCACTTCCGGAATTCGCTAGTTCCGACTGGGACTGAGTAGTTGCCGCCGCCTTTGGACCTTTTATTTTATTGAGAAGCATCTCGGTACAGCAATCCGTAAACTGAGCGCAGTATGCGATGCGCAGACTTTCGTCATGATCATAACCGGCGATGAGAGCTGCGCAGTATGTAGCATAATAGTGAAAATCAAGCTGCATCTGCTTCCTCCCTTCGCGTCTCATTCCTGTACTTTTTCACTCTGACAGCCGCAATGATCATTTCTGTCAGCATGATAAGAGATGTCAGTTCTATCAGGATCGCTGCCGCGGATGGCTGCTCTAACTTGAAATCGTCATTCTCGACTAAAAGGTCCATCGCCTGGAGGATGATCTGATAGATTGTGATACCAATATACACTACAGTTAAAGGTATGTATAAAGAACCGGACTTTTTGTCCTTCCCTTCAGATATCGCAGACAGCCCTATATATACTCTTATACCGATAAATATTAACGTTATTGCACATAAAACAGCGCAGAAAGCAGCGAAAACTTCGTTATCGCTGAATTCCGCCATCGTTTCTTCTCCCATTTCTCTGATCGCTGCTGTGATATTATTACGTTCAAACAGCGTAAGGCTGAGCGACTTGATAACAGTCCACGCCGACATAATGATGATGCCTGTACCTACAACGACCAGAGTATTCCGGGATTGTCTGAGCTTTATCTGTTTTAATGAATTATCTTCCATTTCTGAATATTGAAATTAGTGATTACTGCTGTTAATCTATTATACAAGAATAAACCGGAAAGGAGAATGGGACAATGTTAGTTCTTAATGTTATTTTTAAATGTGCACCGGATAAAAGAGAAGAACTCCGCGAACTCATAAGGGAAGAAGGCATAGATACCGCTTCCCGCAATGAAGAAGGCAACTTCAGATATGATTTCTTCATGTCAACAGAAGATCCGGATGATATCTTACTTATAGAATTCTGGAAAGACGTAGATGCATGGATGCATCACAGGACTCTTCCGCACTACGCAAGACTTGACGAGCTCAAAAAAGGCCGTGTACTCAGTGCCGATATCAAAAAATATTTCACTGACGAAGAAGCTTAGATCTGTCGCTCAGTCATTACAAGACCCCGGGCCTTACGGTCACCGGGGTCTGTTTTTTCTTAATACTGTCTATGATCTTCAGAATGTGATCGGCCCGTTCTCTTTTGTATCAGCAGATCCTCGGAAGGAGCTCTCCTCCCGGCTGAGGCAGCAGAGTCTCTGCTCCGATCTCGGTAGTCATTATGACTTTGCCGGGCATCTCATCGGTTATCTCTCCGATGACAGCCGCGTCCGCTGTATACTTTCCTGCTCTCAGTACTTCAAGTATCTTTCCTGCTTCCTCCTGAGGCGCAATTATGACAAGACGCCCCTCGCAAGCCAGATAAAGCGGTTCCAGACCAAGCATCCCGCACACGCCTTTCACAGCGCCGTCTACAGGTACAGCTTCTGCGTCGATCTTTACGCCTACATTGCTCTGCTCAGCGATCTCATAGAGAACAGTTCCTACGCCGCCTCTTGTGGCATCTCTTATTACATGTACATCGTCTGCTGCTGTGAGAACTGAGTCCACAGCTCCCCACAGAGGAGCGCAGTCGCTGTCAACATCAGCTTCGATCCCGTACTCATTTCT
>ONHU01000034.1 GCA_900317675.1 uncultured Eubacteriales bacterium | reverse complement strand
CTCTCTTTCTGCTAATGCCAGTAGTCTTCATTAGGCGGCACCCACCTTGCTACATTGCGAGGGCGGTGCTTTTTGTTTTGTTCGTCTTTACGGTTCTTATCAGCGCCCTTGAACTCAAGGCAGAGCATTGTAAGATCATCGAACTGCGGCGCGTCTCCGACATATGCGCTGACAGCCTCTTCGACATTGCGGAGGATCCCCTGCGGATCTGCCTTTGGATCGATGTTAAGCGCTTCGATCATGCGATCGGTGCCGAAAAGCTCGTTGGAAGCATTGGAAGCTTCAGGAACACCGTCAGTATATACAAAGATCTTCGAACCCGGCTCAAGCTTCAGTTCATACTGCTTGTAGCGGTAATTCTCCATAGCGCCGAGAACCAGTCCGTGCTTGTCTCTGAAGATCTCAAAATCGCCATCCCCGTTCCTGATCGCAGGATATTCATGCCCGGCATTGGCAGCCTTAAGTACTCCTGTGGAAAGGTCCAGTATACCGAGCCATACAGTTACGAACATATTCGCAGGATTATGAAGACATATGGTATTATTCGCGTCTTCAAGAATCTGTGACGGTTCGTATTCGCTCTCATTGCGGGAATTGCCGCCCAGGATGATCATCGATGCCATCATAAACAGCGCTGCCGGTATTCCCTTTCCTGTTACGTCTGCGATGATAATCGCCAGATGATCATCATCTATCAGGAAGAAGTCGTAGAAATCGCCGCCGACCTGTCTCGCAGGCTTCATGGAAGCATAAATGTCGAAGTCGCTTCTCTCCGGAAAAGCCGGGAAAGCTGTCGGCAGCATATTGGACTGGATGCGCGATGCCAGATCCAGCTCGGTCTCTGCGCGCTCCTTCTCGGCGACAGCATCAGAAAGAGCTTCCTCATAGCCCGTGATGCTCTCCTCCATCTCCGCCATGACATGTGTAAGTCTTCCGATCTCATCGCCGGGATCCACATCGAGGCTGTCAAAATGCCTGACGTCTTTGATGCCGGCATAGGTATCGGCAACATAACTGCGCGCAGCGTCAGCGATGCTGTTGACCGGATCGATTACTGTTTTTTTGATCCGGCGGTTCATCAGACGTCCGATGATGATCATGACTGTGATGAGGGCAATGATGTACTGCAGAGTAAAGAGCCTCATGCCCTTTGCCACCCCTGCCAGAGTAACGTCTGCGAGGACGTATCCGTAAATGCTGCCGGATTCATCTGTGAGAGGATAACCGCTGGTGCAGATCATTCCGTATCTGTCGTCTCTGTCTAAATGATAGAGGGAGCCTTTTCCGTCCCAGTCAAGGAACTTATCAGCCTCCTTGGCATCCACATCTTCCCACGTACCTGCCGGACAGCAAGTAGCAGGATCCTTATCCGGATCGCAGATATAGACCAGTCTGCAGGTCTCCCTGTCATAGGTTCCCAGATACAGAAACTCTATATCCGTAGAGGTATTGAGTCTCTGAAGCTCCTCGCACATGGTCTTGTATTCGGCACTGTTCATGACCTCTTCGAATCTGCTGCGGTATTCTTCAGAGTACTGGTCTGCTCTCTCCTCTTCTGTCATGGAGCGATAGATCTTCATCACTTCTTCTGACACCTGCCTGCTTTCCGGCACGCGCTGCGCTCCGGCAGCCGCGCTTCTGGCAAGAGTAAAGGACTCTCTTATGTCCTGGTCAGTCAGCGCTGCCGTGTACAGAGAGAGTCCTATGATCAGCATGACCATTCCCACTGCAAAAGAGCCCGCCAGAGTGATGCGGTTCACCTTGGCAAGCAATGAAGACTCACGGCCTTTTCTTTTGGCTCTTTTGTCAGCAATCTGGTCAGTCACGGTCTGTTCGATTGATCACTATGCTTCAGCAATGCACTCGATCTCGCAGAGAACGCCCTTAGGGAGATCCTTTACAGCAAAGCAGCTTCTTGCCGGCTTGGATGTGAAGAATTTCGCGTATACTTCGTTGAATGCCGCGAAATCCGCGATCTCTGCAAGGAAACATGTTGTCTTTACTACGTTATCGAAGCTGCAGCCTGCTGCTTCAAGGATAGCTCCTACATTTTTGCAAGCCTGCTCTGTCTGCGCAGCGATGCCTTCAGGAACTGCTCCTGTTGCCGGATCTACCGGGATCTGTCCCGATGTAAATACGAATCCATTGACAACGAATCCCTGTGAGTATGGGCCGATCGCGCCCGGTGCCTTATCTGTTGCTAAAACCTTCATGTCGTTTCCCCTTTCAAGTTATCTTTTGATCAGATCTCCCGCCGTCCGGCAGGAGACTGTACATAGTTATTATATCACGTATGACTCTGTGTTTCAGAGATAAGTATTCATGTATTTGTCCCATATTTCGTCCGGAACGAGTCTGCCTCCGGTAGCCCAGCAGATCTGTGTCGATGCCGCAAGCTTCTTATCGTCCAGACCGTGCTCTTCAAGATACTTTCTGCCTGCTTCGTATTTGCGGATATTCACAGGCGCTGTGAAAGCTGCGCAGCTTGAAGGCTCAATAAAGATGTCCTCGGTGTCCTTGAGCATCCTCATGTAATCGAAGAGGATCGCGTCTTTTACCGTAAAGTCGCCGGAGAGCAGATTGCGGTCTATCCTGACTACGAATCCTGAAGGACTTGCGCATGCAAGGCCGTCTGCAGCAGACATACCGGTAAGGCCGAAGTCTGAAACATTGACTTCATTGAATCTGTCGGATGCCATGCCGAGCAGTACCGACGGGAAGAGTGTCGGCTCTATGAAGAATACATGGACATTGTCACCGAAAAGTCTCTTGAGGCCGTAGCAGACTCCGCCCGGAGCTCCTCCTACTCCGCATGGGATATATACGATCATCGGGTGATCTTCGTCCACAGTGATGTCCAGTTCCCCGAGCTGTTTTCTGAGCCTTCCGGCAGCCACGGCATAGCCGAGGAAGAGCGGCACTGAGTATTCATCGTCGACAAAATAGCTGGACGGATCAAGATCTGAGAGGCGGCGGCCTTCGAGAACTGCCTTTGAATAGTCGTCATCATACTCTATGACCTCAACACCCTTGCTTCTGAGCATGTCTTTCTTCCACTGTCTTGCGTCTGCTGACATATGGACCTTGACCTTGAATCCGAGGAATGCGCTCATGATCCCGATCGACAGTCCAAGGTTGCCGGTCGAGCCTACCTGAACTGTGTATTTCCCGAAGAATTCTTTCATATCGTCATCAGCGAATCTCTCGTAATTGTCATCTTCGGTGATCATTCCCTCTGCAAGAGCAAGATCCTCGGCATGCTTCAGGACTTCATATATGCCTCCTCT
The DNA here is from genome assembly GCA_900317675.1 of uncultured Eubacteriales bacterium. Lineage (GTDB taxonomy): Bacteria > Bacillota > Clostridia > Peptostreptococcales > Anaerovoracaceae > Crickella. The sequence continues at coordinate 10,860 of ONHU01000034.1, read as the reverse complement.
GGCCTTTACTGATCCGGCGATCGGAAGATGGCTGTCCATCTTGAGAAAGAACCTTCCGGGGATCCGGGCGTCATAAGTCTTCTCAAGAGCCTCTTTCATGCTGCTGATCTCAGCAAGAGGAGATTCTATAAGCCCGCCGTCCTCCCGTGTCTCAGGGAAGCATTTGCTGATATACGGAGCGAATTTTTTCAGTCTCCTTTCAGCGTCTGCAATGTCTTCGTCAGATACTACGAGCTGACAGACTGCATCGACCATGCTGAAAGGGAGATATTTATCATTGACCCACAGGGTCTCATTCTGATTGGCAATATCCGCAAAAACCGGGTCGGATGCTATCATTTCCCGTGCATATTCCTTGATACTCATATCGTCTCCCTTCTGTAAAACCTGCGCGCTTCTACAACAAAAGCACCTCCGAAGAGATGCCTTTAACTCTTAACCTGCTATTCAACTGTATCTGATGTTTTGTCAGCTGTTTCAGCTGAAAGGATCTCGACCTGGACCTCACCTGTTGCTTTTTCAGTGACGGTAGCCTTGACCATATATCCGCCTACAGGTACATCGAGCTTAGCGATGTCTGAGCCGCTGACTTCTGCAGAAGCTGCAGTCGGCATGCTGTCTGCATCCGGGACTTTATCCGGATCATCCATTCCTTCATTGCCGATAAACTCAAGCATTACCGCGCCTTTCTCCAGCTCAGGAGAAATGACGATCTTTTCACCTTCCGCGACCTCGAGAGTCCCAACCATGAAATAGTCGCCTTTATCAGCTCTTTTCGCCTGAATGGTAAGTGACTTTTCGGTAATATCATCTGCTGAACCGAATTCGGACTTTGCGCATGAGGAAATGCACACAGCGGACAATGTGATCAGGCACATGATGACAATCAGTGAAAGCTTCTTCATATGAAATGTCTCCTTATTATCGATTGATAACTGAATGTTACCACTCTTATCTGTGATTATCAACCGCGCATCTCAGCAGGATCACTCAAGAAAAATCACCGCATCTTCCGTCAGTTTCAGATAGTCCGGAAGTCCCTTTTCATCCAGAAGCTTCTGTTCATCTCCCTGGACGAACCAGCACAGGAATCCGCCGGATCCTTCCTCATCCAGTTCAGGTTTTATGTAGTAGTTTTTTTCAAACGGAAGATCATCCATCCTGGCAAGATCAAACCTGATACAGTTCTTCTGACGCTCTCCCCATACAGGTTCGAAATAATGCGCTCTGTAGCCGATATGATTCGCCCACTCAGGTATATCGCGTTTGAGTTCCAGCGTGATCCCCCAGTCTGCGGCTTCGATGCTGCTGCCGTGTACTTTTATCGCCGAGAAATTCTTGCAGCCTGTGAGCTTTGCTGCTGCGACATTCCCTGGCTCTCTGAAAACGGACTTCGTCTCTCCGCTTGTGAGGATGCGTCCCTGATCAAGGACGTACAGTTCCTCGCTGAATCTGTAAAGTTCATCCCTGCTGTGAGACACCATCACTGTCTGCCCCGGATAACTCTCCAGCATCTCCAGCATTTCAAACTGCATGCGGTCTCTGAGGTATCCGTCCAGCGCCGAGAACGGCTCGTCGAGCAGTATCAGCTCCGGCTCAGTCACCATGATCCGCGCGAGCGCCACTCTCTGCTGCTGACCTCCCGAAAGCTCTCCCGGAAGTCTGTCAGCATAAGCGTCCATGCGGAAACGCCTCAGCATGTCCATCGCCTTTTCACGGTTCTCTTCTTTGCTGCCCTTCATCCCTGCCATGACGTTTCTGATGACCGTCATCGTCGGGAAAAGCGCGTAGTTCTGGAACATATATCCGACACTGCGTTTCTGAGGTTTCAGACAGATGCCGCTGTCTGAATCAAGCAGAACTCTTCCTCCTGCTTCGATGTGTCCTGTGACATTTTCTTCTATGCCTGCGATGCTCCTGAGCGTCATGCTCTTGCCGCTCCCCGAAGCACCGAGGATCCCGATGCGTCCGCAGTCGCTTCTGATCGATATATCAAGTTCAAAATCGCCTGCTTTTCTCCTGATCTCTGCGTACAGTCTCTCCATGATCCGCACCTACCACTTTCTTATGTTCTTCATCCGTTTTCCGGTGAACATATTGATCAGGAAGACAGCGGCAAATGCGATCACCATCACGATCGCAACCCATACCCCGGCTGTTACATAGTCGCCGTCCTGTATGACCATGGCGATCCTCTGCGATACGGTGCCTGTTTTGCCCGGTATATTGCCAGCAAGCATGGATGTAGCTCCGTACTCGCCCATCGCTCTGGCAAAAGTAAGTATGGTGCCGCCCGCGATGCCCGGACCGGCCGTAGGGACAACGATCCGCCAGAATATAGAGAATTCCGACATACCAAGCGTCCTTCCGGCATATACCAGATTGGCATCGATCTGCTCAAAAGCCGATCTCGCGTTCCTGTACATCAGCGGAAACGCGATCACTGTAGCGGCGATGATGCATCCGAGCCATGTGTGTACGACCTGGATGCCGAAGCTTTCATCGAGAAATATGCCAAACGCCCTCCTGCGGCTGAAAATGAGCAGCAGGAAAAAGCCCGCGACTGTAGGCGGGAGCACCATCGGCAATGTCAGGATCCCGTCGATAACGGACTTTTTCCTGTAATCTTTTCTGATCACACTGCGCGCAGCCCAGAGTCCCAGAAAGAACGATATCACTGTAGCGACCAGTCCTGTCTTGAGTGATATCCACAGAGGGCTCCAGTCAAGCTGCCTGGCTGTCTCAATAAAAGCACTCATATGTTTATTTTCCTTTTCCGAATCCGCATTCAGGGAATGTGCAGATATCGCAGCCCAGACACAGGCCGCCTTCTCCCAGAATGTCCAGATCGTTTTTATCCAGGATCTCTCCGGTGAGTATTCTCGGAAGAACTATGTCGAAGATCGTTCTCTTCGCATACATCACGCAGCCGGGGAGTCCCATGACCGGTATTTTACGCTCGCCGTAATACGCCAGCAGAAACATCGCGCCCGGGAGCACCGGAGCTCCGTATGTTACAACGCCTCCTGTGACATTTCTGATTGCAAGCGGCGTCTTGTCATCAGGGTCGACACTCATGCCACCGGTGCAGAGTATCAGGTCGCATCCCTCGTCCAGGAGCTCTCTGATGCACTTTTCAATATTCCTGTTATTGTCATCTGTTGTTCTGTGCGCAATGACCTCAGATCCGAAGTACTCGATTTTGGACTGCACTACAGGTGTGAAGGTATCCTCGATGCGGCCGTAAAACACTTCGTTGCCGGTCGTAACGATGCCGGCTTTGAAGTGTCTGAAAGGTTCTACTTTCATGATTGGCTCTTCGCCCGCGATCTCCTTTACGGCTTCCATCTTTTCTTTTTCGATCACCAGAGGGATGATCCTGGTCCCGGCGAGCTTGTCGCCGGCTTTGACCTGGAAATCTCCATGTCTGGAGGCTATCATCATCTGGCCGAAAGAATTGACTGCTCTGAGCTTCTCTCTGTCGATACGGAATACTCCGTCACACTCTGCGGTCAGTTCGATCTTGCCTTCTTTTACTCCGCCGCGGCTGATATGATCTCCCTTGCATATGGCGCAGAGCACCTCTGCAGCCTCGTTCTCATGCATCATAGACTCGTCATTTTCCCAGATATAGATATGGTCCTTGCCGATTGACAGCAGGACAGGGATATCTTCATCAGTGATGATATGCCCCTTGCGAAATCTCGCATCTTTCGTGACGCCTTTTATGATCTGTGTGATGTCATGACAGAGGACCTGTCCGACAGCATCCTGCGTTTTTACAAGTTTCATATATTTCCTCCGACTGTGATCTGTGTTTCTCTTTTTCTCATACCGTCTCGAGCAGTACCTCGATACCGCCTCCGCAGACCATTCCGTCTTCTCCGGCCTTGACCATCATGTCTACTGTTCTGAGCTGTATGCCGCTGAATCCTTCTCTGAGAAGTCTTTTCGCGTGGTCTATGATTTCTGCCTCACCGGAGCCTCCTCCGATGGTTCCGGTGATCGTGCCGTCCCGATGTACCAGCATCTTGGTCCCGACAGTTCGCGGAGCTGAGCCGGTTCTTGAAACGATCGTGGCAAGGATCTCAGGATCTCTTTCTTCTGAGAGGATCTCCCTCAGCATCTCCTTGGAGAAGCCGAAATTCCTTCTTTTTCTGTTTTTGACCTCTATGATTTCTGCTGCGATTGAGACAGCGATCTCTTCAGGAGTCTCGGCTCCTATGCTCAGACCGATCGGTGTGTGAATACTGTCCACAAGCTCCTCAGAAAGCCCCGATTCCAGCAGGGTGTTTCTGACGATAGCGCCATGCCTCTTGCTGCCTATCATGCCGACATAGGCATGTCTGCTTCGAAGTGCTCCCCCTGCGCAGTCTGTGTCATAGCGATGCCCTCTTGTGATGACGATGAAGAACGTGTCATCATCTCCTTCGATCTCTTCGAATGCCTCGGCAAAAGACTTGCATATGACCCTGTCTGCGCCCTGCTTTCTTGCTTTCCCGGCAAATTCCTCCCGGTCTTCAACGACCGTAACATTCATACCGAGCATTTTCATCAAGGTTATGACAGGAAGCGACACGTGACCTGCGCCGAATATGACGGCTTTTTTCTCATTTCCGAGAAGCTCTGTGAAAACATCCTGTCCTTCGATTTTCAGGATCCCGCTCTCATGAGCTGCTGTCACTTCAGCTTCATGCTTTCCGAAAAAGCCGTCCTGCACATTGCTCCAGGTGATGGCTCCGTCTGTGATGAGCGCTTTTTCACCTGCATCACCGCCTCTTATAACAGTCGCGATCAGCATCTCGTTATTGATATTGGAATCGCTTATTGCCTCATACAGATCGTGAGGCTGGCTGTCATGAATCTGACTCATCCTGATCCTCCCCCGTAAGCCGGTACTCTTTCATCAATACCCTGAACCTTTCATCGGCAGCTTCAGTAAGTTCCCTGTGCATCTGATCATAGACAGCCAGAAGGTCTCTTCCCTTGTCTGTGACGCTTGCCTTTCCTCCGCTGCTTCCCCCGGCCTGTCTTTCTACGATCGGCCAGCCGAATTTCTCTTCGCATTTCCGGATGATCGTCCAGCCTTTGCTGTATGAAAAGCCGCATCGTGCGCATGCTTCCCTGACATTGCCGCATTTCTCAATCTCTCTTAGGAGCATCACAGTTCCCGGTCCGAAAAAAACCGAGGTGCTGCTGAATGTAAGTTTGATTACAGGATGGAGGATCCTTTCATTGTGCTGATCCATAAGCCTATGAAGCCCGCTGCCGGTTCCTGCGTCAGCAGCTGAACCTTCATCAGGGACTTCTGCTTTCAGAATGCTGCTCTCCGGAAGAGCGTCGCATGCCCCGCGAAGACCGCGGTTCCCTGTATATGAGAGTATAGTCGCAAAAGCAGAGCTGTCTATCAGCAGCGGATGGCCGCCTTTTCCTCTGTAGGTCGGTACCACGACTGCAGCTGATTCCGATGTATCCATCATCCTCATCTCTTCCCTGACGGTCCGGTCTGTGAAGAAAGGCACTCCGAGCGGGCAGAAAAAGATCCTGCTGCAGCTTCCGCTGAGCGCGCTGATGCCGAGCCTGACGGTATCGAACATCTCTGAGATCTCTGAAGAGCGCAGAAAGTCTACGCCAAAATCCTTAAGCTCTTTCTCGAGCTGACCGGCATTGTCACCTGCGACAATGAGGATATCTCTGACTCCGGCATTACGGAAATTGACGATGATCCTTTCTGCTATGACAGGATCGCCGACTTTCATCTGTTTTCTCACCTGATCCATGCGCTCCGACATGCCTGCCGCCGCAATGATCGCGCCATATCTCAAAATGCGACCTCCATTTACAGAATACGATAAATCGATTATTTTTTAAAAATAAATCGATTGCCTGTTTATACGGCGCCCTTTTGTCAGCGCCGTATATATCTTTTGTTATTATAGCACTTTTTTGGCCTTTGACCACATCTATCCATCAGACCGACCGATCATTCTATCAGTTCCCGGATTTTTTGTACTCTTCTATCTTAGCAAGGATCATCTTCTCATTGTAGAGGAAGAAGAGGCATGCTCCGATCATACATGTAACAAATGCGACCGCTGCTGTAGCACGGTAGCTTGCCGGCGTTCCTGAAACAGTGATCGATGTGAATACCACCATTGCGATCGCCTGCCCCATCTTGAACGCGAATGTACGGGCCGCAAAGAACATCCCGCTTCTGTCCTCTCCGGTCTCAAGTCGGCTGAGCTCTGCTACGTCAGCGACACAAGCCTGAGGCAGGATGCCGAGGATGGCCATCGGAACCGCAGCGCAGACTGCGACGATGAAGCCCCAGTACAGACCTCTTCCGCAGAGGAATGTGATCAGGAAGACGAGAGCGTATCCGAAGAAACCTGTAATGATAAGCTTCTTCTTTCCGACCCTTGGCGCGAGCCTGTTGACGGCCGGATAGAGCAGCACACTTATGAATGTCATTGTCGCTGTCAGCACGAATGTCCATGTATCCTCGATCCCCATGAGCTTGGTCTCATAGAAAGCAAGTCCTGTCTGGAAGAGAGTCAGAGCGAAGAAATAGATCACATCGCTGTAGACGAACCTGCGGAACTGTCCGTTGCGGAATGTCTTGAGAAGCGAAGAGAATGCTTTAGTCTCGCTCGGCCTGGAATCAATGTATTCCCTCTCTTTGATGTACAGCGATGGGACGAGCATCGCGATGCAGGCGATCGTCGCCATGATGGCGACAGCCATACGTACAGAGCCTGCCTGACCGAATGCTCCCTGCAGCATCCCTGCTACATTAGGAAGCATAAAGGAGATCGACTGACCTGCGATGAAAGTGAACGAAATGTAAGTGGAAACATTGATCCTGTGCTCCTGTGTATCTCCAAGCTCAGCGATCAGCGCATTGTACGGTGTACAGAATACTGTCATGAAGAGATAGAAGACAATCAGGAGAATGAACAGAATCACATCGTTCACAACAATGGCGCCTGTCTGAGGCAGTGTGAAAAGCCCGATCGTCACGAGAGCGAAAGGAACAGCGATAGCGCGCATGAACGGGATCCTTCGTCCGCCTTTGTAATTGGATCTGTCCGACCATCCTGCGATCAGAGGGTCTGTGACAGCGTCAAAGATACGTCCTACAGCCATGACGAGTCCGAACAGAGTCAGCTTGAAAAGGATCGGATCCTGTGTGATCCCGGCAGCGAAAATTCCGGTGTTGGGGTTCTGCGCATCAGGAGTGCCGGTGTAGTAATAGACCATCCAGTTGGTGACGATACCCGACAGCAGACTCCAGCCGAACTGTCCTACCGCGAATATCCACAGAAGCTTATTGGTGATTGGTTTTTTCTGCATTGCAAAAGTCTGCCTTTCTATTTACCGTCTGCGAAACTCGTAAATGATGCATGCTCATTTGCAGGATACCCTTCTTTTTCCTTCATTTCCGCAAATGATCTGATCATGAAACTCATATTTCTCGCAAGATTGCGCATCATCTGAAGTCCCTCAAGGTCTTTTTCGACATCCTCTGCCGTAAAGCCGTGTACCTGGTTCCAGTAATTGGCAGCAGCTACAGGCATCTCGCTGATCGTAAAGTATTTGTTGAGCACATCAAAGCTTGCAGTATTACCCCCTCTTCTGCAGCTCACAACAGCAGCTCCGACCTTCATCTGCTTAGGCACAGTTCCGGCCGAGCTGTAAAACAGTCTGTCCATAAATGAAATGATCGTGCCGTTCGGCGAGCCGTAATACACAGGGCTTCCGACGACAAGTCCATCAGCCTCTGCGAGCTTCGCCGCAGTCTCGTTGACTGCATCGACAAAGACACACTTGCCAAGCTCTGAGCACTTGTTGCATGAGATGCATCCTCTGATATTCCTGCTTCCGACCTGGATCAGTTCAGTCTCTATGCCCTCCTGTTCGAATACTCTGATCATTTCCTCCAGAGCTCTGGCGGTACACCCGTTCACATGAGGGCTTCCGTTGAGCAGCAGTACTTTTGCCATAATCCTTTCCTCCTGTATCTGTATCTTTATCTCACTCTCCGAGCATCGCTCTGAGGCAGTTGCAGACCGGGAAATCCTTGGTCCCCATTCCGTAGCCTATCCTGCTGACAGCCATGACTGGCTGATCACAGAATCCGCCTGCAAAATGCTTCAGCAAAGCGGCACCGGTCGGCGTGCATAATTCTGCCTCAATGTCCCCGGCATATGTCGGGATCCCCTGCAGGATATTTGCTGTCGCAGGCGCCGGAACAGGCAGGATGCCGTGAGCACATCTCACGTGACCTTTGCCCGTCCGTACAGGCGACACATATACTTCATCCGGGGATATCATATCCATCAGCAGACATACGGCAGTGATGTCTATCACCGCATCCATCATGCCTACCTCATGGAAGTGTATCTCGCTTACATCCGTCCCGTGAACAGAACTTTCGGCAGCTGCTATGATCTCATATACCCCCAGGATATGTCTTCTGACATCCTCGCTGAGGACATCAAAACCGCCGATCATTGCCTTGATATCTGCCATGCCGTAGTGAGCGTGATCATGGTCATGGTGGTGGTGATGGGGCTCATGGTCATGATTATGATGATGATGGTGGTGATGATCATGATGATCCTCATCGTGATGGTGATGATCGTGATAGTCTTCGCTTTTTTCTCTCTCGCCGCGTATGATGACATCAAAATGGGTCCCGAGGATCCCGCACTTTGACCTCGGCTCCATGCTTACGCTGACTCCTTCAGGAGCAATCGCGCGCATCGCATCGAGAAAGTTCTTCTTTTCGCCTTCATCCAGAAGCTCATAGAGTGCTGATGCGAGCATATCTCCTGCAGCCCCCATCCCGCAGTCGAGATATAACTTTTTCATATATGTCCCCCTGTTACTGCCCTACGTGATTGATCATGCCTGCCATATAGCCTGCGCCAAAGCCGTTATCTATATTGACTACAGACACTCCGCTTGCGCAGGAATTGAGCATGGACAGCAGAGCTGAAAGGCCTCCGAATGCCGCTCCGTATCCGACGCTTGTAGGGACTGCGATGACCGGGCAGTCCGCAAGGCCGCCTACCACGCTTGCGAGAGCTCCTTCCATACCCGCCACGGCGATGATGACCGACGCATCAAAGATCAGTTCCTTATGCGCAAGCAGCCTGTGTATGCCGGCAACGCCTACATCATACAGCCTTACGACCTCGTTTCCGAGAAACTCAGCTGTGAGGGCGGCTTCTTCCGCAACCGGGATATCGCTTGTGCCTCCGGTCGCGATCACGATCTTGCCGGCTCCGCCCGCTGGCTCATTGTCTCCCATGATCCCGATACGTGAGATCTCGCTGTATCTGATATCGAACTTAGCGGAGACTGCGTCAGCCTTTTCTCTGCTGAGGCGTGTGATCAGGACCCTGCCTTGCCCATGCTCTTTCATGGACGTAAGGATACCGATGATCTGATCAGCCGTTTTGCCTTCTCCGTAGATCACTTCAGAAGAGCCCTGACGGACCTTTCTGTGGAGATCCACTTTAGCAAATCCGATATCATCGAACGGTTCTGTCTTGAGATCCACAAGCGCTTCATCTATGCTGATCTCGCCGGTTTTTAATCTTTCAAGTATCTTTCTGATATCGTTCACAGATTACCTCCGTAACATCAGCGCCGAAAATCCTTCTTCGCTGTATCTATTCCATCTCCACGGTCCCCGGCGGTTTGCTGGTAAGATCGTAGAATACTCTGTTGACATGGTCTACTTCATTGACGATCCTTGTCATGACTCTCTGCAGGACATCCCACGGGATATTGGCTGCTTCAGCTGTCATGAAGTCGCTTGTGATGACCGCTCTTAAGGCGACAGCGTAGTCATAGGTCCTGAAGTCTCCCATAACGCCTACTGTCTGCATATTGGTAAGCGCAGCGTAGTACTGGCTGATCTCGCCTGCGAGTCCTGCCTTGTCTATCTCTTCTCTGTAGATCGCATCGGCATCCTGGACGATCCTGACCTTTTCCTCTGTAACAGCGCCGATGATCCTGACGCCGAGTCCCGGTCCCGGGAACGGCTGCCTGCTTACAAGATATTCCGGAAGTCCGAGCTCACGTCCGAGCTGGCGGACTTCATCCTTGAAGAGCATCCTCAGCGGCTCGATGATCTCTCTGAAATCCACATAGTCCGGAAGTCCACCGACATTGTGATGGGACTTGATGACTGCGGATTTTCCGAGGCCGCTCTCGATGATGTCCGGATAGATCGTGCCCTGCGCGAGGAAATCTACCGCGCCGATCTTTTTGGATTCTTCCTCGAATACTCTGATGAATTCCTCGCCGATGATCTTGCGTTTCCTCTCAGGTTCAGTGACTCCCGCGAGCTTCGCGTAAAATCTCTCAGCCGCGTCAACTCTTACGAAGTTGAGATCAAACTGACCTTCCTTACCGAAGATCGAGGATACCTCATCTGCCTCGTTCTTTCTCATCAGACCATGATCGACGAATACGCATGTGAGCTGAGGACCGATCGCTCTTGCGAGCAGAGCAGCAACGACCGAAGAGTCGACACCTCCGGAGAGAGCAAGGAGGACCTTACCGTCCCCTACTTTTTCTCTGATCGCTTTGATCTGAGTCTCAGCATATGAATCCATCTGCCAGTCCTGACCGCACCCGCAGACATCCAGCACAAAGTCCCTGATGAACTCAGCGCCGTGCTTTGTATGATTGACTTCCGGATGGAACTGGACAGCGTAGAAGCCCCTGCTGCGGTCTTCCATAGCCGCGACAGGACAGTCTTCTGTATGAGCCGTCACAGTGAATCCTGCCGGAGGCTGGCTTATATAGTCAGTGTGGCTCATCCAGCATACATTGACATCATCT
>ONHU01000040.1 GCA_900317675.1 uncultured Eubacteriales bacterium | reverse complement strand
AGCACCTCCCTCCTTCAGGTAGAACTTGTAGGACAGGTTGTTAAGCAGCGGTGTGCAGATGTTCATCAGCAGGATCGAGAAGGATACGCCTTCAGGATATGATCCGAAGAGTCTGATGCTCATCGTGAGGATTCCGCAGCCAATACCGAATAAAAGCTGTCCGAGAGGCAGTTTAGGCGATGTTACATAGTCGGTTGCCATGAAGAAAGCACCGAGGAGAACGCCGCCGGCAAGTACGTGGAACACTGCCATGTAAGGGCTTCCTGTCGCGATCAGAGCGAACAGGAATACTGTGCCGATGAATGCGCAAGGGATGATCGGGCTGATGACCTTACGGATAATCAGGTAGACGCCGCCGATGATCAGTGCGAGTGCGCAGACCTCTCCGGTTGAACCGCCGTGGAATCCCAGGAAGAGTGTTCCGAGAGAAGGAAGCTGATCTATGTCTCCCTCTGCGAGGATCGCGAGCGGTGTAGCTCCTGTTACTGCATCTGTTGCATCAAGCCTTGTTGTCGGCCATGTCGACATGTTAGCTGAGAACGAGATGAACAGGAAGATTCTTGCTGTGATAGCAGGGTTACTGAAGTTCCTTCCGATGCCGCCGAACAGCTGCTTTACCACGATGATAGCAAATGCGCATCCGAGGATCGCCTGCCAGAGCGGGAATGTCGAAGGAACATTGAATGCGATCAGAAGACCTGTAAGGGCTGCCGAAAGGTCGCCGATTGTCTGAGTTTTGTGCATGATCCTGTTGTAGCAGTACTCGAAGAGTACACTGGCAGCTACACATACTACAGACAGAAGCAGGGCTCTGAATCCGAAAATGTAGATACTTGCGACCCATGCAGGAGCCAGTGCGAGAATGACTGTTCCCATAAGTCTGGTAGTATCCGATTCCGTAACGATATGAGGTGCGGAGGATACTATCAAATTAGTATGAAACTTATTATCCATATTACTTCGATGCCTCCTTTACCATCATTTTAGCGAGCTTGTTAGTCATGCTCAGAGGACGTCTTGCCGGACATGTGTATGAACAGCTTCCGCACTCCATGCACTGCATAACATTGAATCTGTTGAGTGTATCAACGTCCTTTCTCTCATAAGCATCTGCGAAAATGCTTGGCATGAGACCGAACGGACAAGCGGTGTGACAGCGCTGGCAGTTGAGGCAGGCTGTCTCTTCCTTTACCTCTGCCATCTCCTGGCTGAAGCAAAGGATCGAAGAAGTGTTCTTCATTGTTGGGGAGTCATCGCCCTTGGTTGCTCTACCCATCATAGGTCCGCCCATGACGATCTTGCGAGGCTCCTTCTTGTAGCCACCGCAGAATTCAACTACGTCAGCGATCCTGGTGCCGATAGGAACGAATACGTTCTTAGGCTCTGTGACAGCGTCTCCGTCGACAGTTACTCTTCTTCTTACGATCGGCATACCGGTCTTCATGTACTCAGCCATGACACCGATAGTCGAAACGTTATCAAGAATAACACCGAGCTGTGCAGGGAGAACACCTGCGTTCATGGTCTGACCTGTGACTTCGTAAACAAGTACACGCTCAGCCCCCTTAGGATAGCTGGATGGCAGCGGAACTACTTCCATATCCTTGATCTCGTTCTGCTCGATGAGTCTCTTCATATTGGCAATAGCATCAGGCTTGTTAGTCTCGATGCCGATAAAGCCTCTCTCAAGACCCAGCCAGTGCATGATCATCTTCATTCCGTCGATGACATCCTGACCATTCTCGACCATTTCTCTGTTGTCTGTTGTGATAAATGGTTCGCACTCAGCAGCATTGACTACGAGATACTTGCATTCATCGAGATTCTTAGGATTCAGCTTGACGTGTGTCGGGAAAGACGCGCCGCCGAGACCTACCATACCGCTGTCTCTTGCAGCTTTGACAAAATCCTCAAAGCTGTTGATCTCAGGGATCCTGACCTCTTCGCTGACCTCCTGCTTTTTGTCCGTCTCGATTACGATGTGTGTCTCAAATCCACCCATCGAACCACGGACTTGTTCGATAGCTTTAACAGTCCCGCTGACACTCGAGAAGATAGGTGCGCTTACAAAGGCCTCGACGTCGCCGATCCTCTGTCCTACCTTGACGTAATCCCCTTTGGCTACGAGGGGTTTACATGGAGCGCCGATATTCTGGGACATGCTGATGCTAACCTCGTCCGGTACCGGCATCGTCACGGTCTCGCTTGCCGCCGTGTTTTTGTGATGCGGTACATGGATGCTTGGCAAATGTTTCCTTTGGCTCATCCCTTTTAGAAACTCCTTTCATAAAAAATCCAATATCTTATTGATCCCGTGAAAACCGGGAGCAAACGGGCTGCAGCTCAAATTGCCATAAGAGCGCAATAACACAAGAGCCGCACTGCCGCTTTTAACCACGTTATTATATAATAAATAAATCAAAAAAACATAATTGTGAAAAAAGCAACTAGACCTCAATTGTCTGTTTTTCAATGCAATCGCCTTATTTCTTAGCTTTCAGCCATTTTTCGTCTTCTTGCGTCCAAATGATTAACCACATATAATATTTATATGAATAATAAAACAATTATCGATTTCCTTTACGAATACGCGAAGGCTCCGCCTGTATCGTTCCATATGCCGGGTCACAAAGGCCGGCGGGAGCTTTATGTGAAAGCCGGCTTCGGCGATTTTCTGCAGAATATCTTAAGCTGCGACATAACCGAGATACCGGGCGCCGATGCATTGTTCTGTCCGGAAACCACACTTCGAAGCGTCATGGACAACTACGCGGACCTGTATGGCGCTGTTCACTCAGAGCTTCTTGTAAATGGATCAAGCGCGGGAGTGATGGCTGCGGTGATTGGCTGCGTGCCGGTCGGAGGCAAACTAATACTGGGAAGGAATTCTCACCACTCAGCATTCAGCGCGCTGAGGCTCGGCGGCATCAACCCTGTATATGTGCGGCCGGAGACAGATCCGTATTCAGGACTGGTTTCCGAGATATCCCCTGCGGCTCTGCGGACGGCATGTCAGGCTGATCCCGATGCTGAGGCAGTCCTGGTTACCAGCCCGAATTATTACGGCATGCTTTCCGATATTGCATCACTTGCGTCTATCGCCCACGAACACGGGATGATCCTGATCGTCGACCAGGCGCACGGAGCTCATCTTAAGTTTTTTGACAATGACGCAACTGTGCTGAGAGATGAGGGCGCGTACGTGCCGTTCCCGTATCACAGCGCGGAATCTCTCGGCGCGGATATAGTGATCAACAGCACTCACAAGACTCTTCTCAGCTTCACCGGAAGCGGGATCCTCAACATCTGCTCTGACAGGCCGGATATCGCACAGGTCTCCGATGCTCTGAGGATGCTGCAGACGACCAGCCCTTCCTATCTGCTCATGGCCAGCCTTGATATCAACGAAAGGATCATGAGAAGATACGGCCAGGCTATCATTTCCGGCTGGAGGGATGATCTGATGCGATTCTACAGGAGAGCCAGAAGGATCAACGGTCTGAGTGTTGTCGGTCCTTCGCAGAATAATGATGACGCAGAAGCTGTTTTTTCAATGTACCGTGCCCGCACAGGACTGGATCTGACCAAAATCAATATCAGCATGGCCGGGCTCGGCATCAGCGGGGAGCAGCTTGACAGAGAACTGCGGCACCGCGGGATCATAAGTGAAATGGTCCACGGCGAATACGTGATGCTTATGACAGGAGCCGGGAGCATTAGTTCAGACTATGACAGACTCCTGGATTCTCTCGCCGACATCTCTGATAACTACGGTATATCCCGGATACAGAAAAGAAAGCCCCGCCCTTCAGCGGAGTTTTATCTGGACTCAGCGACTGTCCCGTTCGAGGCAGTATCCGTACCTCTTTACAGCGCTGACGGCATGGTATTATATGATCCACTGATTGTGTATCCTCCGGGAACGCCTATAGCATGTCCCGGCGAGATCCTGACACTTGAGGTCATAAGCTATATCTCGGAGGCGATCAGCCGCGGCGAAAAGGTCACCGGCGTCGACGAAGAAGGTATGATACGCGTCGGACCGGTGCGATAAGAGCAAACACATCTCGTTCCGGCGAATACAAAAGAGGGTGTATGATGTGCCCCCACGGTCAAACCTTGGGGCAGCCTCACACGCCCTCTCTTTTTTTTGCTGAAATAATATGTTACTTGCTGATTACTTCCCTTCCGCCCATGTAAGGTCTGAGGACCTCAGGAATCACAACACTTCCGTCTTCCTGCTGATAATTCTCGAGTATTGCGGCAACTGTCCGTCCGACAGCCAGTCCGGATCCGTTAAGCGTATGGACGAATTCAGGCTTTGTGTCCTTATCTCTCTTGAATCTGATGTTAGCTCTCCTTGCCTGGAAGTCCTCGAAGTCTGAGCAGCTCGATATCTCGACATATCTGCCGTAGCTTGGCATCCACACCTCGATATCATATGTCATAGCCGAGCTGAATCCGAGATCTCCGCTGGAAAGTCTGACTACTCTGTACGGGATCCCGAGTCTCTTCAGGACTTCCTCAGCATCATTAGTCAGTTTCTCCAGTTCTTCATATGAATTCTCCGGTTTTGTGAACTTGACCATCTCGACCTTGTTGAACTGATGCTGGCGGATCAGACCGCGTGTGTCTCTTCCGGCGGACCCGGCTTCCTTACGGAAGCAAGGTGTATATGCTGTGTAATATACAGGAAGTTCATCTCCCGGAATGATTTCTTTTGATCTCAGATTTGTTACAGGCACCTCTGCAGTAGGTATCAGGAAGAAATCCTTCGCCGGAAGATAAAACATATCGTCTTCGAATTTCGGG
The DNA here is from genome assembly GCA_900317675.1 of uncultured Eubacteriales bacterium. Classification (GTDB taxonomy): domain Bacteria; phylum Bacillota; class Clostridia; order Peptostreptococcales; family Anaerovoracaceae; genus Crickella. Next base: position 12,137 of record ONHU01000040.1, on the reverse strand, counting down.
AGCTGCCCTGTTCCTGTCATAGTCTCTCTGTTAGCCATGAAAGGCGGCAGGATCTCAGTATATCCCTGCTCTTCTGTATGGAGGTCAAGCATAAAGTTGATCACCGCTCTCTCGAGCTTAGCACCCAGGCCTTTATATACAGTAAACCTCGCCCCGGCAATTTTTCCGGCTCTCTCAAAGTCGAGGATATCGAGGTCTTCGCCTATATCCCAGTGAGCTTTTGCTTCAAAGCCGAAGTCCCGAGGCTCGCTCCATCTGCGCAGCTCCACATTGTCGCTGTCATCTGCGCCAATCTGTACATCTTTGTAAGGAACATTCGGGATCCCTAGAAGGACGCTGCGGAGTTCTTCTTCAACATCTGCGACCTCTCCGTCAAGCTCCTTGATCCTTGCCGAAAGCTGTTTCATTTCTGCAAAAAGCGCAGTTGTATCTTCTCCTGCTTTCTTGAGCTTCGGAACCTCGCGCGAAGTCACATTCTGCTTGTTTTTGAGCGCCTCTACCTCTGCGAGCATCTCTCTTCTCTTGACGTCAAGCTCTCTTACTCTCTCGATACCGAAGTCTCCCTTTCCTCTTTTCTCGACACCGGCTTTTACTTCTTCAAAATTGTCTCTGATTCTCTTGATATCCAGCATATCTGATCCTCTTTACTAAAAAATATTTCTGCGGTACTTGTTGTATATATTGCGCAGTTCTTCGAGTTTCTCTTCTATGATGATCTCGAGTCTGCTCAGTTCCTCGTAATCGGCTGCATCGATCGCGTTCCTTGCCTGCATCAGCAGGGATGCTCTTCCGTTGATCTCATGACCGATCAGATCCTTGAGCTCCGCTACAGCCTCCCAGTTTCCGCGGTCGTACTCGTTGCTGTCATCATCATGCAGTTTCACGCAGCTCCTGAGGTAATCCATCGTATTCTCTATATATCTGTCGTGGTACTCCATAGACCATTTGAGGATCATCTGCTCTCTGTATGAGCGAAGGATCATCTTCATAGTCTCGTCTCCGCCTGTAATAAGACCGATGCTGCCAAGCGGATCTTCATGGTCTCTCCACGCTGCGAAACACTGCCAGACATTTGCAGGCGGTACTCCGAACAGCTTTTCACGCTCTTCGCGGGTGTAGTCTGTATAGATATTGCGTTCTGACCTGTACTCTCTGTTCTTCTCGAGGTAGAAATCTTTCTCCCCGTATTTCTTGCTGATCGAGCGCTCCAGCTCAGAAGGTGTCTTCCCGGCCTCCAGTGCTGCCTTTATACCATCAAGCATCAGCAGATATGCCGCGCCGATGACCAGATAGGTATTGGTATGAGGGTTAGGCGATCTCAGTTCGAACCTTGTGGAAAGCGGATTTTTGAGGTCTCGTACAAGTCCGATAAGGATCGTTCTGTTACGCGAAGGAGTCCGGTGATCCACGCCCAGTGAAGTGACTATGCACACAGGCGCTTCATAACCCGGCTTGAGTCTCTGGAACGAGTCATGTGTAGGAGCAACAATAGGATTGAGCAGCTCATAATGTCTGAGCAGTCCCATAAGAGCTCCGAATCCGACAGGACTCATGAACTCGTCTTCCTTATGCACAGGCTCGAAGAGATTGACGATACTTCCGTCCTTCAGCTTTGCCGCTACTCCGAAATGTGTGTGTTCGCCGGAGCCCGCAACGCCGAACATCGGCTTTGCGCGGAAAGATACCTCAAGGTTATTCATCCTGAAGACATCTCTGATAATATTTCTGACCTGGCTCTCGTTGTCCGAAGCCTGCATTGGATCAGCATACTTCCAGTCAATCTCAAGCTGTTCCATGATATGGTCGAAAGAGCCCGAGTTTCCCATCTTGGCCTTGACTCCGCCGACTTCCTTGTGCCCCATCTCGACTCCGAAGCCATAGTGGTCGAGTATTTCAAGGGTCTGCTCCATAGCAGTTCCTACCGGTCCGGTAACCCTCTTCCAGTACTGCTCCTTGAGCTCCTGCGCGATAGAAAGCTGGTTTCTGTCTGCCCTGTCATCAGGAGTCTTGACCCAGAACTCCAGCTCTGTAGCATTCGTGAGTCTCAGCTCCTGTATCTCGTCAAGACTGTCGATCCCGCCTATGTGCTCGAAAACATACGGGTTGTCACGCAAGACCTGTGTAAAGCCTTCAACGAATCTGTTTACAGACTCTTTGAGGAAGGTCCTTGAGCCTACCATGGTGTCTCCGTTGTGACGGAGAAATGACGGTATCCTGAGAGTACCCGTCGGCAGTCCCGTGCCATAGTCTATGTTCGTAAAATTGTATTCGACATACCAGTTCACACTGCTGTCAGGCATGATATCCACACGCGCGTTGGACAGATCGGCTATCGTAGGCAGCGCTACAGAAGATCCGTCAGTCTGCACGCCGTTGGCAAGGAGCTTCTCCATGTCGTCGGTAAAAGCCTGTACCGGAATCTTTTCATCAGTATTGTGCCCGCCCATGTCAACGCCGGTAAAAGAGACGAACTTTACTTCCGGATGTGTGAAAAGCCTGGACCTGACCGTATCCGGATCATGTTCGTCCGGAGTCAGAGTGTACAGCATCCTGTTTAAATCGAATCTGATCATTGTTCCCCCACTTTTTTCATGCAGAAGAGCGGGACCGGATTCCCGCTCTGCTGCTCTCTATCAATTAATTCTGAAATGATTACTATTCGCCTTCAGGGGCCTCTGCTGCTGCCTGATCCGCTCCGGCATCTGCTGCCGCAGCAGACTCGTCTGATGAAGATGCTTCCTGAGGACTCATCTCGCTGAGTCTTGTCAGGTATTTCTCAAGCTGTCCGAGGTACTTTCCGTACTCAGCCCAATCACCGTTCTTCTGAGCCTCGACAGCCTTATCATATGCATTCTGAGCCATCTTGATCAGAGACTGGACATCGTTGCTTGTGCCGTCCTCGTCTGAGCCTGAGTCAGTTACGCTTTCAGCCTTTCTGCCGTCCACTGTGCCTCCGAACATGCTCATGAGAGCCTCCTGGAGCGTTGGTTCGTACGCGATCTTGTCCTGATATGCGAGGATGACTCGTTTTACTTCAGGAATGGCCTGATTGGACGCTTCGAGGTAAACAGGCTCGACATACATCAGCGAATTGCCGATCGGTATTACGAAGAGGTCTCCTCTCTTGTATGTGGATCCGGATGATGCCCACAGCGAGAATTCTTTGGAGATCTCGGTATTCTGGTCGATCTGCGCCTCGATCTGCATCGGGCCGTAGACGGTCTTGTTCTTAGGCATCGTGTACACGATCAGCTGCCCGTAATTCGCTCCGTCGTTACGCGCCATCATGATCGCGGTCATGTTCTGCTTTGACTTAGGAGTGAACGGAACCATGTTGATAAACTCCGCGCCTTCCTCTGTATCAGGCAGGTTGAAGATATAGTAGCTCGGATCCATCTGTGTATCTTCTGTACCATAGATCTGGTGAGCTATATCCCACAGGTCCTCTCTCTGATAGAACACCTTGACCTCATCCATGTGATACTTTGTGTATACGCTGGCCTGGATCTTGAACAGAGCGTTAGGATATCTGAGATGCGCTCTCATATTTTCAGGGATCTGATCTGAAGGCTTGAACAGCTTCGGATAGATCTTTCTGAAGGTCTGAGCGATCGGATCGCTGTCATCTACAATGTAGAAGTCAACTGTTCCGTTGTAAGCATCCACTACGACCTTAACAGAGTTTCTGATGTAGTTTGTCGAGTTGACCTCGCCTGTGTACGGCTCTGAGTAAGGATATTTGCTGCTTGTAGTATAAGCATCGAGTATCCAGTAGAGCTTTCCGTCTATGATTGTCATATAAGGATCTTCCTCATATGAAAGATACGGCATGATCTTTTCTACTCTGTCCACAACGCTGCGGAAGTAGATCATCTTGGATTTCGAAGTAATATTCGAAGAAACAAGGATCTTGATATTTCCTTCCCTGAGAGCGAAGAGGCATCTGTTGATCAGGTTGAGTTTGATGCCGGTGCTTCCTTCGTACTCAGTGTATTTGTTCTCACTTCCGTCCGGATAGTCAAATTCGGATTCCTTCGTATTGACGATGATGTAGTCTTTTGAAAGTTCTCCGAAATAGATCTCAGGTCTGTCTATCTTGAGGATATCCACGTTGGTTTCAGGCGGGATATTACCCTCGATAACATCCGGCTGACCGGAAGCGGTAACCGTATCTACCTGAGAAACAGCTGCGCCGTATCCGTGTGTATACTTGAGATGTCTGTTGATCCAGGTATCGCTTATCTTTTCTTCATCGATCTCTCTAGCTGACAGGTATGTCTGCGTGATCTGTCCGTTGATGTTATATCTGTCGATATCTGTATCATTGAATCTGTAGTACTGACGGATCGACTGAGTCTGGTTATAGAAGTCCTTAACAGGCTCATAGTCGTTGATCCTGATGTTGCCGATCGTTTCTTCGTTGTTCTGTACCGTGTCGGCTGTGATCGTATCGTCAGCGGAGTAAGGAGCAACTCTTATGTCATCGATAGCATATGCATGTCTCGTGTACTCGATATTGTTCTCGAGGTATTTTGTCTCCTTGTTGATTTCATCAGGGCTGACAATCAGTGACTGTACAAGGCTCGCAGCTCCGGCGCCAAGAGCAAATACAGCGATCATGATTACAGGAACTTTGAGAAGCTTTGTGATCTCGCCTTTCTTGATATGGATAGCCAGGGTGACAGCTCCGATCAGTGACAGAAGCATGATTGCCCTGTACACCCACAGTGTGATGTTGACATCGACAAATCCGGCTCCGTAAACAGCACCGGTATGAGTGTGCAGCAAATCGAACTGCTTGAGGAAGAAGTCCACACCAAGCATCAGATAGAACAGCACGCCGAGAATTATGAGCTTGCCGCTTGCGATATCCATAAGGTGCTCAAGGTTGCTGTTGTTGACATCTACCCTGCTGCCCTTTGCGCGCTTGTGATTTTTATCAAATGCAGTGTCAACAGCCTTCTTGCTCGCCCTGAACATCCTTCCGATCACGGAATGATCAATAGGTGTGCGATAGATTACCTTAGGCTCCTCATCTTCATCCGGTTCAGGTTCCGGTTCAGGCTCTTCCTCTATAGGCGGAGCGTCATGGATAAAGATATCCGGCGTCCGCACGGAAAGCAGATACGCATAGTAGATCAGCGTTACCAGCACCAGTCCGATGATAGCTCCGAGGATGATTTCGTTCAGCGTATCAAGCCAGTCGAGCTTGAATATGTAAAACCCGATATCCAGATTGAAAAGCGGATCACTGTAATTGAATTTTGTAGAGTTGGCTGCCTTCAGGAAAACCAGCCATGTGCCCCACGAAGCGTAGATACCGACAGCTGTTGCCAGCAATACAGAAAGCATCCATGCTGTGGAGTTCATTCGTTTAATGTTAGGTATCTCGTGAGACTCTATTTTCCGGAAATATCCGTTCCGCAGTGTTCTCAGATAGAATCTGGTAAGCAGTCCCATGACAACAAAGGTCGGGATAAAGATCTCGATTTCTGTGATAAGCTTTTTCCAGAATACGCTTGTGTATCCCAGATCTTTGAACCACATCCAGTCGGTTATGTAATTGACCAGCATCATAACTGCGCAGATGACGATCGCTATCAGCATGATAATGATCGACAGTCCTTTGCGAGGTCTTTTACGTTTACCCTTGAATTCAGGTTCCTCTGTATTCATTTTTTTGTTTCTTCCAAATGCCAATTGGGGACCCCCTTCTATTAACAATGTTTCAAGGTCTCAGAAAAGAATTGCAGCGACAGCGTCTGGCTGCCGCTGCAAGCGATTACCTGTTAGACTTGCTGCATCAAAGCAATACTTCTCTGCCCATTACATCCAAAGCGGTGAAATGGCTTGTGATATTCTCAATGATCGAATCGATCTTGAATGCGATCGCACTGTCAGGCATGAAATTGAGAACGAGGATGATAGCGAGCAGTACGATCAGCAGGAGCGCGATCACTACTGCGAGTACTGTAAGGCATCCGCTGCCTTTTTCTACTTCCTCTATCTCAGGTGCTTCTTCTTTTTCTGCTCCGGCAGCTACTGCTACTGCGGCTGCAGCTGCAGCTGCAGGTACTGCTGCGCTGACAATACCGGACTCGTCTTTTGCTGCTTCAGCTGCTGCTTCGACTGCGGTCTCTGTATCTGCTGCTTCAGCGGCAGCCTGCTCTTCTCTGAGTCTGGCTGCTTCTTTCTCAAGATCAAAGTCCTGATAGATAGTAGCATCTTCGATCTTCTTGTTGGAAACCGGTTCCGGATCCGGAATAGCCGGTTCAGGCGCAGGACCTCCTGCTGCCTTGAGCTTATTGTACTCCTCATCGAGAAGTCTCTGGAACTCTTCGTTCTTGCGATAGAGTGTATAGAACTTATCTATTTTTTTGGTTGCTTCAGTCTCTGCCTGAGGAGTCGATGTTCCGAACAGATCTGCTTCGAGCTCTTCAAGTGAGAATGCGTCGGTTTCCTTCTTCTCCGGTTCAGGTTCCTCTTCTGCTGCAGGCGCTTCAGGTTCAGAAACTTCTGCTGCAGGCGCTTCAGGTTCAGAAACTTCTGCGGCAGGCGCTTCAGGTTCAGAAACTTCTACGGCAGGCTCGACGGTCTCTGCAACTGTTTCAACGATCTCCTCTGCAGGTTCTTCTGCTGCAATCACTTCCTCCACAGGTGCTTCCGGTGCAGGTTCTGCTTCGCCCGCTGCAAGGATAGCTGCGAGATACTCATCTACCGACTTAGGTTCTTCCGGTTCTGCAGCAAAGTGTATTTCTTCCGGTTCCGGAACTGCTTCAACTGCAGGCGCAGCCTCTTCGACCTTAGGCTCGTCTTCAAGGAACGCATTCAGGAAGTCATCGATTGACTTAGCTTCCGCAGCAGTTTCCTCTGCTGCCTCCGGAGCAGCCTCTTCTGCAGGTGCTGTATACTCGAAGATTTCTTCTGCAGGAACTTCTTCTTCAGCTGATTCTTCAATTACCTCTGGAGCAGGTTCTTCAAAGACTACTGTCTCTGCTTCAGGTTCAGAAGCAGCTGCGTCAGCGAATACATCAGATTCCGGAAGGTCAAGATATGCATCTTCAACACTGAGTACCGGCTCTTCTGCAGGAGCTTCCTCTTCAGCTGATTCTTCAATTACTTCAGGAGCAGGTTCTTTAAAGACTACCGTCTCTGTCTCTTCAAAGATCTCCGGAGCAGGCTCTGCTTCTTCAATTACTTCAGGAGCAGGCTCTCCCTCAACTACCAGCTGAGGTTCGAGGGAAACCGGTGCTTCCGGTTCTTCTTCAGAAACTTCCGGTGTTTCCGGGATCTCTGTTTCAGATGCAGGTATCATATATTCATCATGATATGCAGTTGCAGATACAGGCTGTTCATACTGTGTCAGATCTGCATGATCATATTCTTCATAAGCAGGTGTATCTATGGAGATCTCATCTGCGGCAGGCTCAGGATTTACGAAATAGTAATCCTGCTGAGGTTCTTCTTCAGCTGCTTCCGGCTCCTCTGCGACGACCTCTGCCTGAGGTGCTTCAGGCTCCCAGGATGTTCCCATCAGCTCAGCGAGTCTGCTCTTGAGAGCTTCGATCTCAGACTCCTTATCAGCAGGAGCGGCAATCGTCATGCCGGAATGTTTCGGCTCAGCCTCATTCATCTCTTCAAAGAGTTCTTCCTCATCGACAGCTTCGTCCTCTTCATCTTCATCTTCGAAAACTTCAGCTGCTGCGCTTCTGGAAGATTCTGAATCTCTGTCAGTATCGATATTGAGATACTCATCTTCTGTGCTGACAAAGCGGTCTGAATCATAGAAATCCTCTGCGGAAAGAAGTTCTTCCGGCTCTGCCTCTGCAGCAGGCTCTTCGGCAGCAGGTTCAGGTTCTGTGAAAGTCTCAGGCTCCTCATCTGCGAATTAATTCAGGCTCTGTGAATACTACAGGCTCCTCGTCTGCAAATTCAGGTTCAGAGAGTACTACCGGTTCTTCAGCCGGTGCTTCAGGCTCAGCTGCTTCCGGTTCTTCATATACAGGCTCTTCAAATACCGGCTCTGCCTCTGCGGCAGGCTCTTTCTCTAAAACCAGCGGCTCAACGGCATGGAATGAAAAATCAGCGAAGGTTTTGCGCTCATCTGCCTTTGGTTTCAGGAAATCCGGCATTTCGAAAAATTCTTTTTCATCGATACCTTCCGGCTCTGCCTCTGCAGCAGGCTCTTCGACCGGTGTCTCAGGTTCAGCTGCTGCTTCCGGTTCTTCAGCCGGTGCTTCAGGCTCAGCTGCTTCTGCCGACACCTCAGGCTCTGCGGCAGGTTCTTCTGCAGGAAGGTCGAATGGGGTTACGACTGGTTCGTCGACATCTTCATAAAGCGGAGCAATACGGAGCTCCGGTTTTTCTTCTTTCTTTTCAGCGGAAGCGCCTTCATTGAGATATCCCGGATCAAGCACTTCAGTATACTCGATCGGTCTTTCTTCCTTAGCAGGTTCTTCTGCAGGAGCAGCGCCTCTGGCGAGTTCTTCTTTTTCAGCTTTGAGTACGTCAATGAAGCTCATCGTACGGCTCTTGCCGGATGGCTGCGGCATCTCTGAATAGAGATCTTTTTCATCAACACTTCCGGATGTCTCCCATGGCGATTTGATATCTGCAATGACTTTCTTCTGCGGTTCGTCAATTACATTACTCCAGTCAAAAGTCACTCTCTTCTTCAGTGGAGCCTCATAAGACTTCTCCGGTGTTGCTTCCGGTTTTTTTGCTTCAGGAACAGCAGCCGGCTGTTCGGAAACCTCCGGTACTTCGAATATTTCAGCAACTCTCACTCCGCAGGTGCTGCAGAATCTTGCACCTTCAGGAAGCTTGCTACCGCAATTAGTACAGAACACTATGTTACCTCCGCTTTTCTTTTGCCCTTCCGGGCTGTTTTTTTCGCGTCCCTATGCAGGCATTCCTGTCTGCATGTATATATCTCTTTCGTGCAAAAGTTGCACACGAAAAAACGCCGTTTTTTATAATTATTCAGTGAAATACTACACTATTTAACATTGTATTTCAATGTTTTGAACATAATTTCTATATCTGTAGCTTTATTAAGGTCAAGATTTCGAAATTATTTCTGATTTTCCTATTGACTAAGCTCCTCTCAGGTGTTAGTATACATGAGCGGCTTGAAAAAGTCACACATAGCTGAGGGCGATTAGCTCAGCTGGCAGAGCACCTGACTCTTAATCAGGGTGTCCAGGGTTCGAGCCCCTGATCGCCCACCACAGACCTCCGAGAAATCGGAGGTTTTTCTTTTTTCAGGACGTTGATATTTCAACGGTTTAAGGCTGGATTGATTCACTTTTCAGACAAAAAACTGCTTAGATAGGACGTGAATATCTGGGTACAAAACAGTGATTTTGGGTACATTGGCCGGGTACAGATATTCGATTACATGCATTTGCATGCCATAGGATACGGCATACCCTGGGCACCATGCTAAATCTCCTGAGCACCCTCCTATGGCATAGTGTCCTCTGCTGTCTAACCAGCAAGAGCCCTCTCAAGGCGCTCCTTCTTCTCTGCATCCGGTGTTCTGTCAAAGCAATAGTTGAAGTATGTTGTCCTCTCATCTGCATGACCGGCATATGATCTGACTGTGTTGATATTGATGCCTGCATCTATGAGCGCAGAGATATAGGTTTTTCGCGATTTGTGTGACGATCTGTAAAGAATACCAAGCTTGTTGCAATACTTTTCCAGAAGTACATTCGTTTCTCTGTAACGAAGCGGTTTTTCAGTAATTGAGAATATATACTCACTACTGCAGTTATGCTTCTCCTGATACGCTCTCGCAACGTCAATGATCTCAATAGCTGCCTGTGGAAGTAACACAGCTCTGTCCTCATGGCTTTTGGTGTGCTCCACGACCTTATCCGAGTCTCTCTGCAGCATTCTGACAACATTCAGTACTCCGTTCTCAACATCCGTGAATTTGACTGCACACAGCTCCCCGATACGCAGGCCCGTTAAGAACTGAAACATCACAGCCAACGGAGCCAGCCTGTATACCAGTCGTTTGCTGTTGCTGAAGTCGTTCCACGCTTCCCGGAAGATCATTATCTCCTCATCTTTCGTATATACCTGCGTGCAGTCCTTCTTCTTATGGACCTTGCGGAACATCCTCTTGCTGTCAATTCTGACCTTACGGAATAGATTCTCTTCAACAATTTCAAGCTCTGCTGCGTAATCAAGCATCTGTCTGATTATAAGCGAGACGTTGTAATACATGGTCTTAGTCATGTTGTACTTACGTATCAGCTTATGGATCCATTCATCAAGCTCAATCTTGGAAAGATCCCGAACCCTTTTGTCGATGAGAGGAACACTTATTGGATCGTTCTCGTAAAACTTCTTCCAATCTGATTCGACCCTAGGGATAGTAGTCTCTGAGGAATGGAGCTTTTTATACTCCAGCCAATCCGGGTACAACTCCCTCAATGTCATTCTCTTACGCTTAAGCTCTTCATCATTCTCTAAATAGTAGCAGATGACAGCCTCTTCCAGACTTGCTCTTGTAGACTTTGCGATCTTCTTGCGACCGTCTTTCGCATTTTTGTCAGGCACCCAGGTGCGCCATCTTCCATCTTTGCCATGGCTGATTGCATATGGGTGTGCCTTAAGTATTTTCTTCCTTTCTGTATCCACTATTTGCTCTCTGACATCGTCCAGATTAAGCATACCATTGCGGATCTGAAAGTCCAATATTTCTTGAGGTGACAGAGACGCCAGAATGGCACTGCTGTTCATTTTTTCTGCCATACCGGCACCTCCTTTCTTTTTCGGGCAACATAAAAGGCAGCCGTTATGCTGCCTCTTCCATCAGTTATTTATCCCCAACACTATTCTCGTGCAAACAATCTTCCTTCGGGTTCGGGAAGACATGATACTATTTCTTCAAGAATCTCCTCCCCATCAATATAGTATATTGGTCCACTACTATTAACGATTGTTCCTTCCGAAGAATATAACCTCATACTCCACGCTGAGCCATCACATACTTTAATCGGCAAAGACGTTTTTCTCCAGTAATCAATAGAAGTTAATTCATTTAGTCGTTTGAACATATTACAATCCATCGTGCCTGATTGGCTCTTAACCTTATCGTATACTCGCTTTCCTTTTGTAATAGATTCTTCAGCTTCTTCAAAACTCTTTTGGATATTAACAATGATTTTGTAAGTTGAGTCACTATAAATTCTCCACGTTATAGCAGTCCAGTCTCCCGGAGCAATCATTGACCAATTATATTCATGAGCTGAGAACAACAGATATTTTCTCATCGTGTTTCATATGTCCTTTCAGGATTTCTTGCATATGCATTTTTTTGTTATCACCACTTTTACCATAGCACATCCTTGTTCTTCTTGAAGCTGTACTGTATCTGATAACCCGTCGTCTGTGCTGCCTGTTTCTTCCAATTTACAGTAAATCCCTTATTCCGTGGTGTCAGCTTCTTGAGAGATGTCTTCTTAGGCAGGATTCTGAATGTATCCGTCTCGGTACCTGTATAGTTTCCTATCCCCTTCACCGTTATAGTTGCCATCCCAACATTTTTATTATTACTGTATGATACTTGATAATCACGTCCGTCAATAAGAGCTTTTTCCGTATTTACATCACCATTGATCCAATAAGTAACAGTTACTTTAGGGGTGAATGCCTTGCCATTATTGACTTTATCATCATTATTATAATCAAAATCAGCTGATTCTGACAAAGACCCTTTCTGAACCGTCACATAGTCACTATATGATGACTCATCCTTACTTACAGTGTACTGAATCCTAGTTCCCGCCGGAAATCCCGGCCGCTGATAGTAATAAAAAGAGCCTCCCGGCTCAGTTCGCAAAATAAAAACATATTATTCTTCAACTAATTCCCACTTACCTCCTGCGGAACTTCCATCAAGAGGTGCGGGATTGTCCTTTGAATAAAGGTAGTCCTCCCCACTATCATCAATTACTCTATACATACCTTCATTTTCAGCTTCTGCATCATAGATCTTTCCGTTTGTGAGTGAGTCGAATCCAAAGGACTCTCCTATGTATCTTAACCGCATTTCAACTCCTTCTTATGTTTATTCTTAGGTTATACTGTACGGCATTTTCTGCCCATTGTTTAGCCTAGCT
>ONHU01000138.1 GCA_900317675.1 uncultured Eubacteriales bacterium | reverse complement strand
TCCTCCCTATCTGCCGTTTCTTCTCTTAACAATGTACTTGTTAGAGTCTTTGTTCTTCTTACGTGTCTTGTAACCGAGTGTCGGCTTGCCCCATGGTGTAACAGGACCCTTACGTCCGATAGGAGCTCTACCTTCACCACCGCCGTGTGGGTGGTCGTTAGGGTTCATTACGGAACCTCTGACTGTAGGTCTCCATCCCATGTGTCTCTTGCGGCCTGCCTTACCGATCTGGATGTTGCCGTGATCGATATTGCCGACTTCTCCGATAGTAGCTCTGCAGTTGATGCTTACCATTCTTACTTCGCCGGACGGAAGTCTTACCTGAGCGTAAGCGCCTTCCTTAGCCATGAGCTGTGCTCCGTTTCCGGCTGCTCTTACAAGCTGTGCGCCCTTTCCAGGCTTGAGCTCGATGTTGTGAATGATAGTTCCGAGAGGAATGTTTGCGATCGGAAGTGCATTGCCCGGCTTGATATCTGCGTTCGGACCGGATTCAATAACGTCGCCGACCTTGAGCTTGTTAGGAGCGATGATGTATCTCTTCTCTCCATCTGCATAAGCAACGAGTGCGATGTTAGCTGTTCTGTTAGGATCGTACTCGATTGTCTTAACTGTTGCAGGGATGTCATCTTTATTTCTCTTGAAATCGATGATTCTGTACTTAGGTCTGTAACCGCCGCCTCTGTGTCTGACGGTGATCTTGCCTCTTACGTTTCTTCCGGAATGCTTCTTAAGAGTGACGGTAAGAGACTTTTCCGGCTTATCGGTAGTGATCTCCTCGAATGTCGAGACTGTCATTCCTCTAAGACCCGGGGTAGTTGGTTTATATTTCCTGATTCCCATTTCTTACTGCCTCCTTATTACATATCCTGGAAGAGCTCGATCTCCTTGCTGTCAGGAGTGAGTGTAACAACTGCCTTCTTGTATGAAGAAGTTGTTCCGAATGTTCTGCCGAGTCTCTTCTTCTTGCCGCTTACGTTCACGATGTTGACCTTTGCTACGTCAACTCCGAAGATCTCCTCGAGAGCCTTGCGGATCTCTGTCTTGTTGGAGTCCTTTGCTACCTTGAACGCATATTTCTTATCAGCTGCCATATCCATGGTGTTCTCTGTGATGATAGGGCTGATGATTACATCGTATCCGGTCTTCATTATGCGTATACCTCCTCGATCTTCCTGGCTGCTGCCTCGGTGAGCACGAGAGTATAGTGCCTCGGTGAGCACGAGAGTATAGTGATTAACGATCTCATATACGTTCATTGTGCTTACGAGAGCTGTTCTGACGCCCGGAATGTTGTGAGCGGATCTAACTACGTTTTCATCCTTCTCATCCATGACGATCAGTGCCTTCTTATCAGCCTTGATGTTAGCGAGAACCTTTACCATTTCCTTGGTCTTAGGTTCTGTGAACTTGAACTCATCTACTACGATCAGCTCATTGTCAGCTACCTTAGCGGAGAGTGCAGATTTAAGAGCGAGTCTCTTAAGCTTCTTGTTGAGTGAATATCTGTAATCTCTTGGCTTTGGTGCGAAGACGATTCCTCCGCCGATCTGTGAAGGGTCTGTTGAGCTTCCCTGTCTGTGGCGACCTGTTCCCTTCTGTCTGAAAGGCTTGCGTCCGCCTCCTCTGACTTCTGCTCTTGTCTTTGCAGATTGGGTTCCCTGTCTCTGGTTAGCCAGATAGTTCTTGACAACTGCCTGAACTGCGAATTCGTTAGGCTCGATTCCGAAGATGCTGTCTGTGAGCTCGATGTCTCTTACGACCTTACCTTCAACGTCTACTACGTTTAACTTTGCCATTTTCAGTTCCTCCTTTCTGCTTATTTATTCTGACCTTTAACTGCCGGTCTGATCTTGAGGAGTCCGCCCTTTCTTCCAGGAACAGCTCCCTTAACCATCATCAGGTTGCGGTCAGCAAGTGTCTTTACAAGTACTACGTTCTGAACTGTTACAGTGTCTCTTCCCATTCTTCCAGGAGCCTTATTGCCCTTGAATACTCTTGATGGGTAGGTACCTGCAGCCAGGGCTCCGGCGAGTCTCTTGTGCTTTGAACCGTGAGTCATAGGTCCTCTGCGGTGTCCGTGTCTCTTGATGTTACCCTGTGTTCCTTTACCCTTGGAAGTTCCGGTCACGTCCAGCTTCATTCCTTCTTCGAAATCAGCTACTGTGATAACCTGGCCTACTTCGTAGGATACGCCTTCTTCAGGTCTGAACTCTGCAAGGTGCTTCTTTGTGTCAACGCCGGCCTTAGCATAGTGTCCTGTGAGAGGCTTGTTGACTCTCTGTGGCTTCTGGTCTTCGTATCCGACCTGAACTGCATCGTAGCCGTCAGTCTCAACTGTCTTGATCTGTACGACAGTTTCAGGACCAGCCTCGATGACTGTTACCGGGACGACAGTTCCGTCTTCGGCGAAAATCTGAGTCATTCCGATTTTCTTTCCCAAAAGTGTTTTCATTATGTTTTTCCTCCTAACTTGTTACAGCGGATCTCTCTGGTTTGCGGTGCTTGTCAGCCGCCTCTCATGAGATCTTTCTAATCCAGCTTAGAGCTTGATCTCGATATCAATACCTGCAGGCATATCCAGCTTTGTGAGAGCTTCTGTTGTCTTGGCAGTTGCGCCTGTGATGTCGATCAGTCTCTTGTGAGTTCTCTGTTCGAACTGCTCTCTGCTGTCCTTGTACTTATGTACGGCTCTGATGATGGTAACTACTTCCTTCTCTGTCGGAAGTGGAATAGGTCCGCTTACCTCAGCGCCTGTCTTCTTAGCTGTCTCTACGATCTTAGCAGCAGACTTGTCAAGAAGAGCATGGTCATAAGCCTTCAGTCTGATTCTGATTTTCTGTAATTCACTCATTTTTGTTCCTCCTGTTAGAATTTGTACAATTTTTCGCTATGCTTGTACAGGACATACACTCATTCGTGCGTTTCCTAAGCCTTGGCACACAACAAAAATAGCGATGCCCTCCGCCCTCATCTTGTGAGGACTTCTCGGCAGAAATTATCCGCTAGCACGGTAACTTCCTGCTTCTTCGCATTAAACAAGCTCTATTAGTATATAGAAGCAAGTATATTATTGCAAGTCTTTTTTTAAACTTTTTTCTGCGATTTTTGCACGTTTTCAGGTGTACAAATCCAGTAATTTCAACACTTTGAGGCGCATAGGCGCGTACACGCTATTCGGGGTTTCCCAAAAGCAGCGGCATGTACTACAGATTGTAGTGATATGTAGGGGTATCAGGTGCGTTGTTTTTTGTCACAACAAGCCTCCGAAGCCTTTGTGGGATCTCCCAAAATATGGCCGGGAGGCCCTTTCTGTCCCTTTTCCGGGCATAAAAAAACTTCTGCGCCTGCTCTGTAAGCATTTGCAGAAGTCTCTCATACCGATGTTATTCCGTTATAACGGATGCCCACTCTGCTTCTTTGAATCCCACAAGGACCTTCCCGTCGTATAAAGCGATCGGCCGCTTTACGAGCATACCGTCCGAAGCCAGCAGTGAGATCATTTCTTCTTCAGTCATTCCGGGCAGTCTGTCTTTTAGCTGCAGTTCTCTGTACAGCATGCCGCTGGTGTTGAAGAACTTTCTGACAGGGAGTCCGCTTGTTCTGATCCATTCAGCGAGCTCTGCCTCTGAAGGATTATCAGTCTTGATGTCCCTGTATTCATAGCCTATGCCTTTTTCATCCAGCCATTTCTGTGCTTTTCGGCATGTGCCGCATTTCGGATAACAAATCAGAAGCATCTTTTCCTCCTTATTAGCCCGGTGGCCACTGCATTGCGCGCTTGCCGAGAATGTGGATGTGCAGATGCTTTACAGTCTGCTGCCCGTCTTCACCCGTGTTGATCACGCATCTGTATCCGTTGTCCAGACCTTCCTGTGCGCATACGTCCTTGATCTTGAGCATCATATGTGCCATGAGATCTGCGTTTTCATCTGTCAGGTCATCCAGGGAAGCAACATGGCATCTAGGTACCATCAGCATATGGACAGGAGCCTGAGGTGATGCATCACGGAAAACTGCGATCTTGTCATCCTGATAGACCATATCTGTAGGAATGTCGCCGTTAGCGAGTTTGCAGAAAATGCAATCGTCCATAGATCTTAACCTCCTTATTAATTTCACATAAATGCGCTGTACGAATCCCTTTAGCGGATTCGGGCTGTATGTTGATGTTTTACGCATTTTTTCTCTGTCCATAATTATACTCTAAACCTTTGACTTTATGAATTCATATCGCAAAAACTTTTTTACCTTCAGATGCCCATACTGCCGTTCGGCAAGGCAATGTCCCGGGCTACAGGGCATGTTCGAGTTCAGCCAGCGCACCGTCCCGGAATGGTTCAATAAGGTGCACCCGGAAGAAAGCTCCGGCTTCGATCTCACGGCCGTCAGTCTCAGCAGGAATATACGCCTTGATATAGTTTCCGGTGTACCCTGTCATATAGCCGTCCCGTATCTCCTCGGTAAGGACTGTGTGGGTCTTGCCGCAGTTGCTGCGCACAAAGTTCTCCGCGACTTTCTGCGCTTCCTGCTCAAGACGATCTGATCTGTCGATTTTCATCTCGCCCGGAACTGCATCCGGGAGAGAGGCTCCTACAGTACCTTTTCTCGGAGAATAGCGGAAAACATGCACTTTTCCGAAGTCTGCCTGCCTGACGATATCGAGAGTATCGGCAAAATCCTCTTCCGTTTCGCCCGGGAATCCGACAATAATGTCCGTGGTTATACCATAAAGCGGGTCATATTCCCTGATCGCTCTGACGATATCCAGATATTCACTGCGTGTATACCGCCTGTTCATAGCGGCAAGCACACTGTCACTCCCGTTCTGAACAGACAGGTGGAGATGGTGGCAGAGTTTCCTGTGACGGATTATATTTTCAACATCGTCCTTATCCACCACAGTCGGCTCAAGAGAGCTAAGTCTGATGCGGAATTCTCTGTCGATGCTGTCAAGCATACCGAGCAGATCGCTCAAACTGCAGGAAGAACCGGTTTCTGTTCCGTAAAGCGCTGTATTGATCCCCGTAAGGACGATCTCTCTAACACCGGAGTCAAGAAGCATACGTGCCTCCTGCAGGATCTCCTCAGGATCTCTGCTTCTGACAGGCCCTCTTGCAAAGGGTATCAGGCAGTATGAACAGAATCTGTCGCAGCCCTCCTGGATCTTGATATACGCCCGAGTCATACCAGGCTCGCTTGAAGCGACTATCCCCATATCTTCGTATTCCGTCAGCTGATTTCTGCTCAGAACATGGATATCCGCACCGCTATTCTGCCGGCTTTCAAAACGTTCAAGAACAAGACCGCATATCCTTGACTTTTGGCCGTTACCCACGACCATATCGACCTCAGGAAGGGCCGCTACTTCTTCCGGCTCTACCTGAGCATAGCAGCCTGTAACTACTATAAGGGCATCAGGATTGATCTTTTTCATCCTGCGGATATACTGACGGGACTTCCTGTCAGCGATATTAGTTACGGTGCATGTATTTACTATATAGACATCCGCGGCTTCTTCTTCACCAACGGAAACCGCACCACGAGAAACGAAGGCCTCTCTCATGGCCTCCGTCTCATAGTGATTGACCTTGCATCCTAATGTGTGAAACGCTACTCTCATATCATTCTGTGAAATACGCAGCCTGTGTGTGAGTTCCCTATTGTTTTATCTGTTCAAAAGGCTGCCGTTTTCATGAGAGTGTATCATTCATTTGCGCTGCGGTCAATGCCGGCAGGCCTATCAGGTTCAGGAAGCTTCACAGGCCGCTGCCTCATCCTGCGGAACATCCATCTGCAGTCTGTGAGTCAGGATCTGAGCAAGTTTAACAGCCTCCTTTTCATGCAGTGTGATACCTCTTGACATCCTCTCATGATCCGGATCCCAGTCTCTTATATCGAACTTGGGCGGATGACCATTCCATGAAACGATATTGACCTCCCTGTTCCATCCGGACTTGTGCCTTTCAAGAACGCCTAACTGTTCTATCACTCTGAAGCTGATCGCGGAGTCCCGGTTCTGATTGTTGTTGTTTAGATTTGCCATGTTTTCCATCCTTTCCGCTGCAGTTACAATAGATTCATTAATCGGGATCTGAAAACCAAGACCCCTTCAGGCTGCAGTCTTTCCGGCGTGTCTAGATGCTACAGCAAAACAAAAAATCTGTCGAACCGGATCATCACGAGTTACAGCGGTTTCAGTATTCTGCATCGAGCAGTGCGAGCGTGAAAAGGGTCTGTGCCCTCGCATTTCCGCAGAATGCCGATGCAATGCACCGACCGAGCGAAGGTGAAACGGCCGGAAACTGCAAAAACGCAGCGGAGCGGAGCCTGCAGTTTCCCCTTTTCGACGAGCGAATGAGGATGCAATGCACGGCTTCGAGGACCGCGAGGGATCAGACCCTTTTGCGCGCTCGCACCGATTCACACAATACAAAAGGACGCCGCATCTCTGCAGCGTCCATATTGTTTATTCGTTCTTTTATTGCAACAAGCTATTATTCGATGATCTCTGTTACAACGCCGGATCCTACTGTTCTTCCGCCTTCACGAATAGCGAATCTCAGTCCCTCTTCGATTGCGATCGGTGTG
>ONHU01000167.1 GCA_900317675.1 uncultured Eubacteriales bacterium | reverse complement strand
GAAGAAACCGTAAACGGATATGTACAGCTCTCCGATGGCAGCGCGGTAAGCGCAGCTGATGAGATCTTCATCGAGGTGAAACCGATCCGGTGGTACTATGATGAGATCAACAAGCTGCTGGTCTGCGGCAGAGCTTTGTTTGCCGGGCTCAGCCGAGAGGAAGCGAACACATATCTCAGAGAGCAGTTCATAGAGGAGCTCCTTGCCGAAGATGATGAAGAAGCCGGAAGCGGCGCCCTCTCATCCGAATATCATATAGAAGAGCATGACGAACTTGACCTCATCAGAGCATATATAAAGGCAGACATCCCTGTTTTCATCCACGGTCTGACCGGCGACGGAAAGAGCGACCGTGTCAGGGAAATCGATCCGCAGGTGCTCGATATAGAGCTCGTCAATGAGACGCCTGAAACGATCAACGGACGGGCTGTTTACAATGAGACCAATGATGAGATCATAGACATCAAGCCGGTGTGGCTGGTAAAACTCGAGCGTCTCTGCGAAGACGGGGAGCTGCACATACTCTTCTTTGATGAGCTGACGAATGCGACAAAGCAGACTCAGGCGGTTATCTTCAAGATCGTGCTTGAGCGTTTTGTGAATAACCGCTGGCCGCTTCCGGAGAATGCCCGGATCGTAGCCGCGGGAAACGACCGTGCCGAGTCGAGCGTTGCGCACGATCTGGCAGAGCCTCTGTTCGGGAGATTTGCACACATATATATCAGGACGACAGTGGAAAACTGGATGCCTTGGGCCGTAAGGAAAAGGATCAACCCTTACGTCATGGAGTTTCTGGCAAACAACGATCTGTACCTCAGAACCGCGTATACAGGCACAGAGGGATATGCAGATCCGCGCCGCTGGGAGATGGTCTCGCGCATACTCGACAGTTCTGACAATGACTTTGCTCTGATCGAGCCGATCGTGGGCAGGGATACAGCAGAAGCTTTTATCAGATTTTTCCGTGCTCAGGAGGACCTCGCGGATATCGCGAAATATACAGATGAAGAGATCTCGCATATGACGGTTGCCAGGAAGTATCAGATCGCGCAGCAGTGTCTGTACGCTGCCTCCGCAAAGCCTGATGAAGCGGAAGATCTTGTGAACAGGCTCGGATCAGAGTTTGCCGCCTGGTTCAGATACGTCATCAGCAGAAAGAATGCGGAATATTCCGGAAAGAGAAAATAAACGCCGGAGGTGATATCAGATGGAAGAAAAGGACAATCTGTGCCCGGATAAAGTGATCTCTGTTGATCAGATGAGGCGGAGCGATGCGTATACGATAGAACATTTTGTCTCCGGCAGAGAACTGATGTATCGTGCTGCTGAAGGCGTGTTCCGCTCATACGATAGCTGGCAGGGTAAGCGTATCGCGATCGCGGCCGGAGGAGGAAACAACGGCGGTGACGGCTATGCGCTGGCCGGGATCCTCAAAAGAGAAGGCATAGATCCGGTAATATACAAAGTGTCGGATAAGCTGTCTGAAGACGGAAAATATTATCATGACATGGCTGCAGAACTCGGCGTGATGATAATGGATTTCTGCCAGGATACGGATCTGTCGGAATATGATGTGATCGTGGACTGCATACTTGGTACAGGCTTCAAAGGAGAGATCAGAGGCAGAGCAAAAGACGCAGTCACAGCAATCAACGAATCAGGAGCATATGTAATAAGCGTGGATATCAACAGCGGCATGAATGGTGACACAGGAGAAGCGCTTCTGGCAGTACGTTCTGACCTCACTGTGTCGATCGGTTATTACAAGCAGGGTCTCTTCAGGGGCGATGCAGACAGATATATAGGAAGACTGACCAATGTAGATATAGGGATCGTGCTGGTATAACAGCCGGTGATCCGCAGAAGGGCCATGGGCCCTTTTTTGATGCCGAGAGCGAAAAACAAGTGGAAACAGAGAGAAATAACAGAAGATTTGTGTTATCATTAATGTGAATATGTATGTTGTTAGAACAAACGTAAACGTTTTAGTAATCGCGCTTGATTGATTTTATAAAGCATACACAAAACTCCGGACAGGAAGAACAGGATATACCCGGAAGGATTAATAAAGGTGAAAGAGATGGATAACAGGAACAACAGAGACAATCGTAAAAACAGACTGCGTAATCGTTTTCTGGTGCAGCTGCTGTCTTTTATGATGATCTTCAGCATGATGCCGGGTCAGTCGCTGATGGCTTTTGCATTGCCGGATGATACGCAGACCGTGGCAGAAGAGACTGCGGGTCAGCCATCTGAAGATCAGGGAACTGACGGTCAGGAAGACGTTCAGGAGCCAGAGCAGCCGGCAGAGACTGACGTGGAC
>ONHU01000067.1 GCA_900317675.1 uncultured Eubacteriales bacterium | reverse complement strand
TGCAACGTTGGTAAGAGTTGTATCGTGATCGTGACTGTTGAAATAGTCTATCCGGCCTGAAGAAATGAGGCGCTGCTGGACTGCTCTGAGCGCTGCAGGGGAACCGCCTCCCACCATGAGAGTGCGGCCGTACAGGTCTTCTTCAGTGATCAGGTTTTTCTCCGCAAGAGGATCATCTCTGCGAGCAATCAGATATATACGGCTTGTGAATAACTTATGCACATTGATAGACGGGATCTGCCGTGTCAGCTCCTCAAGTGTGAAATGTATATCTGATTCATT
This sequence comes from uncultured Eubacteriales bacterium, assembly GCA_900317675.1. Lineage (GTDB taxonomy): Bacteria > Bacillota > Clostridia > Peptostreptococcales > Anaerovoracaceae > Crickella. The sequence goes on along the minus strand of ONHU01000067.1, from coordinate 15,098 downwards.
CTTCAGAAAAGCCTCAAGCCCGCCGTTATATAGAAACTGTGGTTCTATCTGTACATCAGGATGAGTATCAGACATGAGCCGTATTGCTTCAGGAGGATGAGTATCAGACATGAGCCGTATTGCTTCAGGAAGGAAGTACAGGGAACTCCTGGTCATCATGTTGATGGATATGCTGTCCCTGTATCTTGCACTGAAATTCTGCCCCTGTTCTATAGCGCGTTTCATCTGTTCGCGGAGAGAAGTGATCGTAAGAACGAACTGCTCTCCTGCCGGTGTCAGAGCCGCTCCCTTGCCGCTCCTTTCAAAGATAGTAAAGCCTATCTCTTCTTCAAGCAGCTTTATCTGGTACGAAAATGTCGGCTGACTGACAAACTGGTTTTCAGCAGCTCTTGTGAAGTTCAGGGTATGAGCGAGCTCTATACAGTAATCGATTTGCTTGGAGTTCATGGCCGGGTCCTTTGCGATTTAATTATTAAATCAATTATATACTGTTTGGATTGGATAATTCAATCAAACCATGCGACAATTTAGCTGTCAAAAGAAAACAAACAAGCAAAAAGAAGCAAATGCAAATATAACAGGAGGCACACAATGGCTAAGACACTGATCGCTTATTTTTCAAGAGCAGATGAAAACTATTTCGGCGGAGCTATGAGATACGTCAAGGTTGGAAATACTGAGATCGTATGCAATGACATGAAAGAAATGACTGATACAGATGTGTTCAGGATCGAGATGAAGGATCCGTACTCACCAGTCTACATGACATGTATAGAAGAGGCTAAGAAAGACCTCAGAGCTAATGCCCGTCCTGAACTGGTAAGCATGCCTGACAGCATCGATGAGTATGATACTGTCATCCTTGCATATCCTAACTACTGGGGAACATTCCCGATGGCAGTTGCCACATTCATTGATAACTATGACTTCGCGGGCAAGACAATACTTCCGCTCTGCACAAATGAGGGAAGCGGCATGGGACATAGCGAGTCTGACCTTCGCAAAATGATGCCGGGAGCTGATATCAGAGGCGGACTGTCCATCACAGGAAGCAGGGCAGCAAGCGCATCCGGCGCAGTGAAGAAGTGGCTTTCTGACAACGGAGTTCTTTAGAACATAACAGGAGGACTGAGTAATGGAATACGAAAAGGGTTATGTATATAAACTGATGGACGAAGGCGGCCCGACAGATAACAGGGAGCCATATTTCAAAGAAGCAGTAGAAGAGATGATGCGTGCCAGAGTACTCTGCGCAAGGGCTAACGCGAAGATGCCTGATGATCCGAGCTATGTGAATGATCTGGAGGAACTCTTCGGAAGGAAGCTGGATGATGTCCGCATCCTTACGCCATTCATATGTGACTTTGGCAACAGAGTAAAGTTCGGAAAAGGGGTCTTTCTGAATCACTCGGCGATTCTTTCCGCTTCGGGCGGTATCGAGTTTGAAGATGGTGTTATGTCTGCTCCCGGTCTCAGGATCGCGAGCATCAACCATGACATGAATGAACGACACACTAAGTATACATACGGTAAAGTGCTGATAAAGAAAAACGCCTGGATCGGCATGAACGCAACGATATGCCCGGGTGTTACAGTAGGTAAATATGCTGTTGTAGCAGCAGGCGCTGTTGTAACTAAGGATGTACCTGATTATGCAGTCGTAGGCGGTGTGCCGGCAAAGGTGATCAGATATCTGGATCCGTCTGAACAAAAGGAATAGAGATGAACGACATAGAAACGATCAAAGAAATGTACAGGGAGTATTGGAAATGCATGATAGATAAGAATGAGGCAGGATTAAGAGAAATGATGTCTGCAGACTACTATCTTATGCACATGACGGGCCTTATGGGAGGAACATTTAATTATTATTCCGCAGATCATGATGACATTCGAGTCAGCATCTACGGCAACAAGGCAACGATGACAGGAAAAAGCAGAGTACTTGCCGCAGTGTACGGGGGAGGCCGGCACAGATGGCGCCTTTGCGGAGACTTTACACTTAAAAAAGAAAATGGAGATTGGAAGCTGACTGGCTCCAAAGCATCAACATATTGAAGAGGAAGTAGAAAAGATCAGGAAATTCATAAAACAAACGGTTGACATCGTGTCAAACATGCGTTAACATACAATTGTTGACACGATGTCAACCGTTTGAAGGGAGCTGGATATGTTCAAGGGAACTCCGGAAATCATCGCACATAGAAGAGAGGAAATCGTGGGTGTATGCGAGAAGCTGTATCAGACAATGAGCTTCAAGGACATTACTCTCCAAGAGATCAGCAGTGTCACATCTTTCTCCAGACCGACAATTTATAACTACTTCCACACAAAAGAAGAAATACTGTCCGGCTATGAGCAGCATCGAAGTCGAGCAGATCATGTATATATTCTTTCCATTCATGTTCGGTATATATCCGTACACTGAAGTAACAGCAAGGCAGAAAGAGGCAATGAAAGAAGCAGAAGTCGATTACGAATACCAGACAATCTACGAAATCACATATAACTGCCTGGTAAGGCTTTTGAAGAACTAAAAAGGAGATGAGATAAATGGCAAACAAGACTTTGGTAGCAGTATTTTCAGCAAGCGGAGTTACGAAAAGGGTAGGCGAGAAAATCGCTGAAATCACAGGCGGAGACTTCTTCGAAATCGTACCGGAAGAAAAGTATACGAGTGCAGACCTCAACTATATGAATAACAGGAGCCGCAGCAGCGTTGAGATGAACGATCCTGCATCAAGACCCGGGATTGCAGTGTCAGTAGCAGACATGGATTCCTATGACACAGTCGTTATCGGTTTCCCGATCTGGTGGGGAGTCGCTCCTCGCATCATAGAAACATTTCTTGAAAGCTATGACTTCTCCGGCAAGACCATCATCCCGTTCTGCACTTCCGGAGGTAGTGGCGTTGGCAGAAGTGACAGCGCACTCCATAAGAACGCCGGCGGAAATGTGAAATGGGCGAAAGGCGTACAGATCAACCGTCCTGACGAGGCAGCGATCAGAAGCATGCTGCAGAATGCGCTGTAAACATTGCATAAGGAGAGAATCAAAATGAGTATTACGGTGAATCTGTATTACACGGGAGAAAACGGAAATGCCCGTAAATTTGCAGAAGAAATGGAAAGATCGGGAGTCGCTGACAGGATTCGTGCTGAAGAAGGAAACCTTAAGTACGAGTATTTCATTCCTGTGAACCTGCCTGAAACAGTGCTGCTTATTGACAGCTGGAAGGATCAGGATGCGATCGATAAGCATCATGCTTCGCCTATGATGGGAGAGATTGCGTACTTACGCGAGAAATATGACCTGCACATGAGGGTAGAAAGATATATATCGGATGAAATCGGCATGCCGGATCACGATAAGAGTTTTATCAGAGAATAAAGGAGATACAGAAAATGAGTGAGAAGATCGTACAGACAGCAGGAAGACAGCAGCTTGGGGAATTTGCACCGATGTTCGCACACCTTAATGATGATGTGCTGTTCGGTGAAGTGTGGAATGAGGAAGCAATCGATGTCAAGACAAAGTGCATAATCACAGTAGTATCACTGATGTCTTCAGGTATCACAGATTCTTCCCTTACATACCATCTGCAGAATGCCAAGGCTCATGGAGTTACCAGGGACGAGATCGTTGCTATCATCACACATGCGACGATGTACGTTGGCTGGCCTAAGGGATGGGCTGTGTTCCGTCTTGCAAAGGAAATCTGGAATGAAGATGTACCTGAGCTTACTGAAAAGGATAAGTATCAGAACAGCATTTGCTTCCCAATCGGAGAAGCAAACCCATACGGAGAGTTCTTCGTAGGTCAGAGTTATCTGTCACCTGTCTCTACAGAGCAGGTCCCTGTATTCAATGTTACATTCGAACCAGGATGCCGCAATAACTGGCATATACATCATGCGAAGAATGGCGGTGGACAGATGCTGATCTGCATCGGCGGCAGAGGATATTATCAGGAATGGGGCAAAGAAGCCGTTGAGATGACACCGGGTACGGTGATCAACATCCCTGCAGAGGTCAAACACTGGCATGGAGCAGCGCCGGAGTCCTGGTTCTCTCACCTTGCGATCGAGGTAGAAGGAGAAGAGACAGGCACCGAGTGGCTCGAAGCTGTTGCGGATGAAGACTATGATGCTCTGAGATAAGAGACGTTCAGACTGTTTATGGAGCGAACTATGAGAAAAATTCTTTCAATATTATTGACACTTTGCCTGATCATCGGCCTGACTGCATGCTCAGGCAGAAGTTCTGAGGAAGCTGCCGACACAGATAACGGTTCTGAAGCAAGCGAAACCGAGCAGACAGATGAGGCTGAATCAAATGACATCAGCGCAGGAAATACGACTCTTGTCGTGTACTTCTCTGCAACAGGCAACACCAAAGGAGTAGCGGAGAAGATAGCGTCCATCACCGGTGCAGATATATACGAGATCAAGGCGGCTGAAGAATACACTGATGAGGATCTCGACTGGAACGATTCGGATAGCCGCACGACTCACGAGCAGAATGACCCATCTGTACGTCCTGAGATCGGGAGCGATCCGGTATCACTTGACGGATATACAACCATTTATATCGGTTACCCGATCTGGTGGGGAGAGGAGCCCCGCATCATGGATACCTTCGTGGAAAGCTATGATTTCAATGGTATCACCATGATCCCGTTCTGTACATCGGGCGGAAGCGGCATCGGCAGAAGTGGACAAAACCTCTCAGATAACGCCGGAAGCGGCAGCTGGCTCGAAGGAGCGAGGTTTGACGGAGACGTTTCGGAAGATGAACTGAGATCGTGGATCGAAGGACTGAAGTAATGAAAAGAGTTATAGATATATGCATGACTGTTTCCCTGCTGTTCCTGATGGCATACCAGGTAACCGGGGAAGTACTGCACGAATGGATCGGCATGGGCATGACTGTACTGGTCATCGTCCATCAGATACTTAATCGCAAGTGGTACAGCGCAGTTTTCAAGGGTAAATACAATCCGTACCGTATCATGACAACAGCAGTGAACATACTGCTGCTGTTGTCGTTTGCGATGACGGCTCTTTCCGGGATGTCCATGAGCGGTCATGCTGTTCCGTTCATGTATGGCATGGTTCCTGCGTCACTGGCAAGAAAGATGCATCTCGCAATGTCACACTGGTCTTTTGTGCTGATGGGGCTGCACATTGGCTTGCACATACCGGTGATGACCGCGAAGATGAAGATAGAGGGCAAAACTAAAACAGCCGTCACTGCGGTTTTCTGCTGCATTGCAGGCTTCGGACTGTTTCTCTTCCTGCATAATGGCTGGGCGGATTATATGTTCTTCCGTGCAGCATTTGCCTTCCTGGACTATGAGAAGGCGGGAGTACTTGTATTCCTCGAAAATATGCTGATGCTGATATTCTGGGCATTTATTGGCGATCAGGCAGTCGTATTCTGCAGGGAGACTGTGCGCAGGAATATATACGACACTGATGAGCCAGCCGGGAGAAACAGTACACATCTGCATACTCTGGTCTTCATCATGGCGGCTGTCATCATCGGGCTGGTTTTCAACACAGTCTTTCCACATGAAGGAAATGATTTCGGAAATGCCGGATGGAACCGGGAGGAGAGCAAGGCCGGGCAGAAGCAGCAGGCGGCCTCAGCTGAGATCGAGGATGATTTCGTTCTGATCGAAGGAGGTTCATTCATGATGGGAAGCCCGGAGTCAGAGAATTGGCGCATAGAGGATGAGAAGCAACATGAGGTCACAGTTTCTTCTTTCTATGCGGATCCATATGAGACTACTCAGGAAGATTATGAGAGACTGATGGGCTCCAACCCGAGCACATTCACAGGGGATCGCTTCCCGGTCGAGAATATCTCGTGGCTGGAGGCGGTTCAATATGCCAATGCAAAGAGTGAAGAAGCAGATCTGAAACCGGTTTATACGATCACATCAGGAACAGTCATCTGGGATCTCGGCGCAAATGGTTACAGACTGCCTACTGAAGCAGAATGGGAATACGCGTGCCGTGCGGGAACAAAGACGCCGTTCAACACTGAGAAGTCACTTGATGCCAGTGAGGCAAATTTCTACGGCCATTATCCATATGAGATAGAGGAGAATTATTTCGATGATTCCGCGCTTGAAGCAAAACCGGGAGAGTACCGGCAGACCACTGTGTAGGTCGGAAGCTTTGCGCCGAACGCGTGGGGGCTCTACGACTGCCACGGAAATGTTAACGAGTGGTGCTGGGACTATTACGGAGAGTATGATAACGGCAAAACAACTGATCCTACCGGAGCAGAGGCGGGTACAAGACACGTTTACCGGGGCGGAGGCTGGAACGATTTTGCCAAAAACATGCGTAGTGCATACCGTGCGGCAGGACAGGCTGATATGACCAGCTATAATCTGGGAATACGTCTGGTGAGAAATGCAGGGAATGAGCGCAGCGGAACGGTAACAGCGGAGGGCTTAACGGATACACAGACCACAGGTAAAATACTGAAGAGGAATTGCTCAGGAGATACAGAAGCAGACCGGGGCAGATATATTTGAGATAACGCTTATAGAGCCATACTCAACCGACTATGACACAGTCCTGATGGAAGCACAGGAAGACCAGCACAAACAGGCGAGGCCTGAGCTTGCCGGTCATGTCGAAAACATGGAGAATTATGATACTATCCTTCTTGGATACCCAAACTGGTGGGCATCTATACCGATGCCGATCGCATCGTTTCTTGAAGAATATGATTTTACCGGAAAGAGGATCATTCCGTTCCCTGATGATATCTCTGAATGGCTTGCCGGGAACGGAATAGAATGACAGATGAACTTCGCCTGTCTGTCGTCAGGACAAGTCTCGAATACACAGTCGTTTTGTTTCTAAAATAGTACAAAATTAACATCCCCCGTCCCGGGTTCTGACAACCCCCGGCGGGGCTTGTGCGTTTTTACGGGGGACTTTAAAATTATTTCAAAGCAATCAGACAGAACGGCTTCGGCCATAGAAAGAACGACTGGGAAGGAGATAAACAATGGCTTGTTTTCTGGTAAGTGCTGCTGAGGCGCTGGTGGTTACCGGCATCGAAAAGGCAGAAGAAAAGAAAGAAAAGGTACAGATCGAGAGCGGAAAGATCGACGCAGCTGTCGAACCTGAGAAGGTTCCGATGAGCAGAAAGCTCAAATGGCTCACATGGATGCTCTGGGGCGGCGCTATCCTCCTCTGCTATGAGCATATATGGCACGGTGAAGTCGTACCATGGTTCCCGTTCCTGACAGCGATGGCAGATCCGGGCGATGCGGCCGAGATGTTCCATGAGATGGCGACAGTAGGTGTGACGATGGCGGCCATCATCACGGTCACATGGTTCATTATGTGCAAGGTGTCTGATGCCATCATGGCAAGAAATACGGACACCGCGGGACAGGAAGCGTAAAGGAGGCCGCATCATGACATTGCTTATCACTGTATTTGCTGCTATCATCGCAACTGTAAAATGGTATACACGCAAGGACGACACAATGCAGCTGGGCATTCTTGTATTCATGTTCTGGGGAGCTTCCATGATGTGGATGGGTGATGCTATCTTCGGATATATCGAGGATGGAGCAGACTTTTTCGCACCTGCTGCGGCTGAAATGCTCAACGACGCATACCTTGGCTTCTCGGTAATTGCCCTAGCGCTTGTCATCTGGCTCGTAAGACTTCTTATCACGGATCCAAAGGGCGTGATCAAAAAGTCGATGGTCAGGTCGGTACAGGTTGACGCAGCTAAGAAAGCTCATAAGGCCTGAGCAATAAAAAGGTTTTACATACTTCTTATCTCTCTCAAACGAAACAGCAGGGCGTGCCCTGCTGTTTTGTCAGACTGTATATAGTCGCTTTTATTGTCAGGAGTCGCCCTGTCAGGATCCATTGATTTCAATAATTGCTCTGAGGCATATAATTCAACAGCTTCAGGGCTTTTTTACTTTCCCTGCATTATCGTCTTATGGAAGCTGCCGGGGAAACCGGACCCAATGTGCAAATCTGCTTCACCGGTCCTTTTTTCACATATTATGTGTACAAATGTTACGGATAAGCATGATGATAATACCAAAAAAGGGAAATGCAGTGAAAACCAGTACATCATAAGGACCGACGATCATGCTTGGTGTGATAATATAAAGATGTTAACAGATCAGGCTTTGGCCAGGTATATCTTCTGAGGAAGATCAATACAAATTCTAAGTTGTGGAGGTAATCGAAGTGAATGCATTTAACGTATATGTACGTGAGTGTTTCTCTGCAGTCGGTGATATTGTAATAAAATCTATGATGGGAGGATATCTGGTGTACTTTAATGGTAAGCTGATTGGCGATATTGGAGATGAGGAACTGTTCCTGAAGAGAACCCCGACATCGGACAGACTTCTTGCATATTCAGAACTGCGTTATCCTTATGAGGGATCAAAGACGCTTATGCACGTATTCGACAGATTCGAGGATACGGATCTGATTTCAGAATTACTTGAGGGAATGTATAAGGAGCTGCCCGAAAAGAAACCTAAGAAAGCCAGGAAACTATGAGCAGGTGTTCGCAGAAGAAGAGAAACCTCTTGAAGTACTGATAGAGTATGAAGTAGGGGAGGTCAGGTCAGGCATCGTAGAGGATGAGCAGCTGACTGATCTTGTCAAGGCGATCAGTGCATGCAGACATGTCGTACTGAAAGGCATCTTCTCTCACGAAGGGCATACATACAAGGCGGACGACATGGAGGATTGTGTCAGAAAGGCAAAAATCGCTTATGATTTCAGCCGCTGTGCCGCGACAGTTCTTGCATCAGTCATATCCAAGCCTCATGGTGAAAGAGTAGTAATGGATTCCGGTGCAAAGGCTCTGGTCTCCCAGAATCGGCCTACAGGCATATGCGCAACGAAAGGATTCGGCGCCATTAAGGGTGCTGAGCATATCAATATCGACAATCTGTTTGATGAACATGCAGTCCTGAACAGTGCTGAATTCAGAGATATGGTAGAGATAGGCGATAAAGTAGAAGTGATCCCAAGCCACATTTGTCCGACGGTGAACCTGTATGACATGGCATATCTGGTATCCGGCGGCAAAGTGCTTGGAACATTGCCTGTAGAATGCAGAGGGAAATCACAATAACAGGAACAGGGTCAAAGGGCAAAAGAGAGAGGTTCAGAAAAGGAGATCCATCATGGAATATGTATGCAGCAAATGCGGAAGACGCGAATCGACATCTACTAGGAAGCCGGCATGCGAATGCGGAGGTTTGTGGAAACTTGACTGGCAGCCGCCGAAATTTGACGAGAGTCTCATAGATAAGAATGAATGGAGTATGTTCCGTTACAGAAAGTTCATGGCACTGGAGGATGATTCATGGAAGGATATCAGCCTCGGGGAAGGGATGACGCCAATCGTAAAGCTTGATGAGGATGTTCTTCTCAAGATGGACTATTTCATGCCGACACTTTCTTTCAAAGACAGAGGCGCTGCAGTCCTTGTAGCGCACTGCAAGTCGATTGGAGTAGACAATGTAGTGCAGGATTCCAGCGGAAACGCAGGCAACTCAGTAGCCGCGTACTCTGCAAAAGCCGGGATCAGGTGCGAGATATTCGTAAAAGAAGATACCAGTCCTAAGAAGGTAGATATGATCCGCGCGCATGGCGCGAAATGCACACTTGTGCCGGGGTCAAGAGATCACTGCGCAGATGTCTGCCGTGAGAAAGTGTGGAACGAAAGCATCTATTACTGCAACCACGTATACAATCCATTCTTCTATGAAGGGACCAAGACGTACATATATGAAGCATACGAGCAGCTTGGCAGGATCCCGGAGAACATCATCGTTCCGGTCGGCAATGGTACACTCTTTATCGGTGTCATGAAGGCGCTTGAGCATCTGCTGGAGAGCGGCTGCATTGATAAGATGCCGCAGATCATTGCGCTTCAGACTGAGACCTGCGATCCGCTCCTCAGAGCAGCAGAGGAGGGTCTTGATCACGCTGCTGATATCGTTCCGCAGGATACCATTGCAGAGGGCATCGCCATAGGAAAGCCAATGAGGGCAGAAGAGATCCTGGAGTATACTTACAAATACGGAGTAAGATTCATACATGCCCCTGAAGACAAGATCCTTGAGGCTCGTAAGATACTTGCTGAGAAAGGAATATACATCGAGCACACAACTGCAGCTAATTATGCGGCTTACCTGAATTACTGCGAGAAATACGGCAAGACTTCGGACTGCCTGATAACTATGTGCGGACACGGGCTGAAATCCGATCACTAGCTTTTTTTACAGACCTGCTGCAGCGTGACAGGCTCCGGGAAGGCAGAAAGGATCAGAAATGAAACAGTATATAGTCGATGCGTTTACAGACAAAGTGTTCAGCGGAAATCCGGCGGCGGGAGAAATCGACTTGTGCGGGCATGCAACATTAGCAACAGCTTTCGTCATCCTGAACTTTTATGAACCGGAACGTATGGAAGTGAGCTTTGAAACGATGAGCGGCAGACTGACAGTTGTACGCAGGGATGATCTGAACATCTGATCACCGATACTATCTGCAGATCACACCGAAATCGAGCAGCCCTTTGTCGAGCTTTTCCTTTGACAGTTTTTGCGCCTCAAGGGCTTATGCTATAATTATAACAATATAGGAAACAGAGCAGCTGACAGAAAGGTTGATGAGAACGTATGAAAAAGGTATTTATTATTCTGCTTGCACTGTCGTTTGTGCTGATGGGTTTTACCGCATGCTCGCCGGACGGCGCTAATGGGGACAGCGAAGAAATACCGGCAGAAGAAGAATCTACTGATATAAAGGATTATTCTAACGGAACACCTTGGCCGATGATCGATCTGGATGGCGTAGTAACAAAGGACACACCTGCAGACGCTAAGGACAACTTTGCTCTTTATGCCAATAAAGATAACATCCTTTCACGTGAACTTAAGAAGGATGATGCGATTGTCGGGACGATGTATGATGTGATACTGGCAGGAGAGAAAGAAGAACTGCAGATGTATGCCGGCGATGAGCCGGAATCACACGACGCGAAGCTGGCTTATGATCTCTACAATATGATGATAGACTGGGACAGCCGAAACAAAGTGGGTGTAGAGCCTTTGAAGAAACAGACTGATGCCGTCGAAAGCCTTGATACCATCGATAAGCTTACTGCTTATTACCGTGATACGCCGAAGGCAGAACAGCTGGCAGGTCTCTGGTATGCTGACTCTGAAAAAGATGTTGAAGATTCTTCAAAAAACATTATCAAGGTCAGCAATGACAAACTGTTGCTGATGGACTCTGCCGAGTACAGTGACCCGACAGAATACGGAACTATTCTCAAAGACGCCAAGATGAAACTGGCTAAGAGAATGCTGGTGAAACTGGGATATAGTGAGGATGAGGCTCAGCAAAAGACAGATAACGCGCTTGCGTTCGAGACCAAGCTTGCACCTGCTGTTTATACCTCAGAGGAGAATGGCAGCGAGGATATAATTGAACGTTCTAACAATCACTACACAAGGACTGAACTGAAGGAGGCAGAAGGTAAACTTCCGATTCTGGAAGTGCTTGATAATACAGGTTATCCGGAACAGGCTGATTACGTTGTCAGCAATCCTGAGGTTCTGGAAAAGCTGAACGAGCTCTACACAGAAGAAAACCTTCCTCAGATGAGGGATCTGATCATTGTCAAAGGTGTTATCAGCGCAGCCAGTGACCTGGACAGGGAATGCTTTGAATGGAGCGAAGAATGTTCCAATGAAATTGAGGGCATAGATGCGGACCCTGATGACAAAGCCATGGCCTCCGGTACTATCTCAGGTTTGCTGAAGTGGCCGGTGGCACAGCTTTATACGGAAACATATCTGAATGATGAAGACAAGGAGAGGATCACTGAACTCGTCAATGATATCAAGGAAGCCTATCACGGGATCCTGGAGGATTCAGATTTCCTCTCAGAGGAGACCAGGGCGAAGGCAATCGAGAAACTTGACGCCATTGAGCCTCGTGTCCTGTATCCGGACAGCTGGGAGAAATATGAATGCACAGGACTGGATTTCAAAGGCCCGGAAGACGGAGGCACATTATGGGAAGCCCTTCAGGCTATCGAAGCTTGGGAGAACCGGAAAATAGTAGAAGATTTTTCGAAACCGGTCGATAAGGAAATATGGTCTGCTTCCCCGCAGACATTCAACTGCGGCTACGAACCACTTACCAACAGCATATACATTTTAGGTGCATATGCGCGCGGTGATATTTATAACTCGGAAATGAGCGATGAAGAGGTTCTGGCAAAATTAGGCGTTTCTATCGGACATGAGATATCTCATGCCTTTGACAGGACGGGCGCTCAGTTCGATAAAGACGGCAACAAGAAAAACTGGTGGACCAAGGAGGACAAAGAAGAGTTTAAAAAGAGAAACGCGAAACTGGCAGAGTACTTCAACGCGATCCACCCATGGGAAGGACAGAACCTGAAAGGCAGCATCATGACAGGTGAAGCCTGTGCTGATATGGCGGGTATGAAGGTAGCCCTCAGAGTTGCCGCTACAAAGGAAGACTTTGACTATGATGAGTTCTTCCGGGCCTTTGCTGATCTTTGGTTTGCCCAGGAAAACCTGATGATGGCGCGTGCCGGCATCGAGAATGAACACCCTCTGAATTATCTTCGTATCAACTGCACTCTTCAGCAATTCGATGAATTTCTGGATTTCTACGGGATAACTGAAGGGGACAATATGTATCTGGCACCTGAAGATCGTGTAAATATCTGGTAAATAAATATGCTTCTGCCCTGAGACTTGAGAGCCTCGGGGCATTTTTGCTTGCAAGTGACTATGTGCTGTGTGATATCATCATTTTGACAGCTAAAGAGTTGATTTGCCTGATGAAAAAGTGGTTTTGGAATATGGCTAAATTTGTAACAAGAGATAATAAAAGTATCATAATCAAATTCACTCCCCGCAGCGATGAACTGACGGATCTTTTAAACAATATCATTCCAAGGCTTTCCTATGACGAGATCCTTGACGGTGAGCTCGAAAACAGATTGAAAGATCTGGCTGTGGATATTGAATCATTAGATTTGTCGATCAGTGATGATATCAAAAAGATTCTGTTAAGCAAGGCTGTTTTCGATGCATTGTCAAAGCCTATGGGGGGTTAGAGATATCAGTCTTGCCGGCTGCTTTTGTATCACGCATGATGCTGGATAAAGCAGACTCGCTGGGTATTAGCTTAAGAATTGAGTGAGGAGAGAGTGAAATGCTTCAGAAATACATACTGTTCTTAAAAAGACATCCACTGATCACAGCGGCGATCGCTATCACTTATGCGATCCTTTGCCTTAAATGTGTACCTGCTGAGACAGACTTTCAGGTTTTCCTTGTCAGGACTATGCTCTGCGGAGCTATGGCCTTTTTCCTGTACCAGATTTCGGGGGATAAGACCCTGACATCTTCGTACAATTCGACAGGGTATGTGATCAAGGTAGCTTCAGGGTTCTGGATCATCAGTTTTATCATGGGGGTGATCTCGCTCCTCAGTATGGCAGCCAGCGGAGCCAAGGTCAATGAAAATCCAGTGAAACATATTATCATTCTGTTTTTGATGTTCCTGTTTGTGGGTCTGTTTGAAGAAATGGCATTCAGAGCAGTGATCAACGATGCGATCATTTATGCTTTCAGAGACAAAAAGTATGTCTTTGTACTGAGTGCCGTAGTTTCTTCGGTAGTATTCGGAGCGGCTCATGTCATTGGCTTTGATGTGAGTTCGGGTCTTGCCTGGGCGCAGGCGGTCGGAAAGACTGCGTCTGCCGGTATTTTCGGACTGGTGCTGCTGTTCCTCTACTGGAAGACCAGGAACATATGGGCTTGCGGTGTCGTACATGGCGTTTATGATTTCATGATCTCTTTCGGAAGCGGGATATACGATACAACTCAGGAAACCCACCACACCTATGTTGCACCGGATGAAGCTGCTATCCCTGTCATAATAACGTATGCCGTGATGATACTTATTACATTGTTCATACTGTGGAGGGTATGGAAAAAGATCGGAAAGCAGATCGATTATAATGGGATCAGAGAAAACTGGTAGATATACAGAAGCATTGGTGCTGTACGCCGGCTGATGAACGGAGTCAATTATGGATATATCGAAATACGATCAGAAATACGTCCGGATCAAAGATATATACGGAGAGACGTTTACAGGACTCGCGTGCTATGGAGTTCGTGATTTTCTGATGCATGAGTATGGCGGAGATGAAGATGGTATTTTCATAGAAAAATATCTGATCTACAATTCGCAGATCGCTTCAATAGAGGAAATCGAAGTGCACGGTACAGCCGAATTATGGACGGAACGGCTTATGCTGCGCAGATACTGCCCGGAAGACGCAGAGCAGCTGTATCAGTATCTGGGAACAGATCCGGGTATGTATCAATACTCGGGATGGAATCCTTACGCTACTCCTGAAATGGCGAAGGAAACCGTGAACAGATTTATCGACAGTTATGATGATGAACATACATATTCATGGGTGATGGATGTCGATGATGTCGTGATCGGAACGATAGGAGCCTATGACTATGAGTGTGACCGTATAGAAGTCGGCTTCAGCGTTAAGCGCAGCTGGCAGGGGCGCGGTTACGCGACAGAAGCGTTAAGGAAAGTTATAGAATATCTGACGGAAAACGAAGGAATATCCTGTGTGACTGCCTGGTGCGCTGCTGAGAATACCGGATCCCGGAGAGTGCTTGAAAAGTCAGGAATGAAGCTGGTTGATACCGAAAAGGACGGGATCAAAGTCGGTGACAGAGTATATGATAGACTGATTTACGAGTACAGAAAGACCCCGGCCGGTGATGAGATCTTTATGCAGAGGGCAATAGAACTGTCAGCCTCAGCTGTTGCTCATGGTAATGAACCTTTCGGCGCGGTCCTTGTGAAAGACGGAAAGATCGTTTTTGAAAATGAGAATCAGATATATTCAAAGCACGATCCCACATTCCATGGCGAAGCCGGCCTGATCCGCAGATTCTGTGAGGAAACAGGAATAACAGATCTCAGAGA
>ONHU01000043.1 GCA_900317675.1 uncultured Eubacteriales bacterium | reverse complement strand
CAGGGAAAACTGCGGAGTGTTCAAGCATGCGGCAATGATGGCTGCGGTCGCTTCGCTGAAAGCAGCAAAAAAAGTATCTGACGGGAATCTGGCAGACGATCTGAGGGAACTGGCCTTCTTCATGATGGACAAAACCCTGCCGTACAGAACACTCGAAGACCCGTTCGTATACAAAGGCAATCCGAGATTCTGCACGCAGTACAACAACAGCGAGACAGGTGAAAACATAGGTCCTATGCTTTCGGGCACAGCCTCCTGGCTGACACTGGGTATCTATGAACACTTCGGCATAGATGTCAGAAAAGATGAGATAGCATTTGACCCGATCCTGAGACCGGGCACAGACAGCCTGCGATATACAGCGAATCTGGGGGATGCAGTTCTTCATGTAATAGTTATTGGCAGGGAAGGCAGATACAGAGCCGGAAAAGATTCGGTGTTCAAGGCGGACGGAAAAGTATTTTCAGGCACGATGCCTCGTCCGCATTCCGGCGAGACGGAGATAGTTATAGAACTGTAGTTTCCAGGAAGATTTTACGGAGAGAACCGGATGATTAAAAATATTGTTTTTGACATAGGAAGAGTACTGATCGGTTTTGAATGGGCGGATTATATGGCTTCGCTGTTTGATCCGGAGACGGCTGAAAAGGTCACTGCGGCAATGTGGGGCACCGGATACTGGAAAGAACTGGATATCGCGCGTCTGACGGATGACGAGATCCTGGATCTGTTCTACAGCGCTGCGCCTGAATACAAAAGTGAGATCCGAGAGGCCTTTGACCGTGTCGGAGAATGTGTCAAGAGAAGGGAATGGGCCATTCCTCTGATCGACAGACTGAAAGAACAGGGCTACAGGGTCCTGTATCTGTCAAACTTCTCCGGTCATGTCATGGGATCCAATCCGCAGGCGCTTGACTTCGTCAGCCACATGGACGGGGGCATATTTTCATGCGACATAAATATCATCAAGCCTGACACGGGGATCTATACAAAACTGATCGAAAAATACTCTCTTATCCCTGAAGAATGCATTTTCATTGACGATCACAGAGATAACGTGGCTGCGGCGCGTAAGTGCGGTATGAAGGCGATCAAATTCGAAAGCAAGGAGCAGTTTGATGCTGATCTCGAAAAAGCGCTGAATAAGGACCGCGGACATGATAAGATCTCGGTTCTTTGCTACGGAGATTCGAATACATACGGATACGACCCTTATACCTACGGCAGATATCCGTATGAGAAGCGCTGGACAACGATACTCTCTGAGATGCTCGGAGACAGATATGAGGTCATTTCAGAAGGTCTCAAT
Organism: uncultured Eubacteriales bacterium; assembly: GCA_900317675.1. Taxonomy (GTDB): domain Bacteria; phylum Bacillota; class Clostridia; order Peptostreptococcales; family Anaerovoracaceae; genus Crickella. The sequence continues at coordinate 17,706 of ONHU01000043.1, read as the reverse complement.
GGCCGCACGACAGCGTTTGACCGTCCCGGCGCAAGCTGGAAAAACGGCGTAAGCAGCTTCACGGCGTGCCTCGGTACGCACAAGCCCGTAGATATTCTGATCATAATGCTCGGCACCAATGACTGCACACCTGAACTGGGTCTTTCACCTGAGCAGATCGCAGGCGGGATGGAAAAACTGATCACACTTACAGAGCAGGAATCACCCGGACTGCAGGGCTATATCCCTGAGATCATCGTGACTGTTCCTGCTGCTGTTTCCGGTGACCTTGAAGGATCTCCGTTTGCTTTTGAACTCTCTGAGGAAGAAGTAAGGAAATCCCGCGACATAGCGCCTCTTTACGCTGAGACAGCTGCGAAGCATATGTGTAAGTTTATCGATGCAAGCGAGAGCGCGGATGTATCTCCTGACTGTGTGCATCTGTCGCCGGATGGTCACGCGCAGCTTGCTAAGCTTATTTACGAAGAAATAACAAGGGATCCGGCATCGTATCATATTGGCGAAAAACTAGTACCATGATGAGATGTTCGGATAGTAAGAAAAAAGATGCCCGCGCAGGCGGGCATCTGTTATTTTGCTCTGATCAGAGTTTGCATTTTGCGATGTATTTCACATCAGCCGGAAGTCCGAGGTCACGGTCAGTGACAGGATCGAAGCTCCATTTCGGCGGCTGTGCTCTGACAGCATCCATGACCGCAAAGAAGTTGAACATCACGATGCCGTAATTAAGGCGTCTGTCATTTTCGTTGGTCTCTTCGTCAGGAAGACCGATCAGCGAGATCTGGTCATGATCAACTATGATCCTGTATGGCTGCTTGTTGGCAAATGACTGAGCATGAGCGATTGCTCTGAGACCGTCTTCAAGTTCCGGGTAGAAGAGATCGGTATCGATGTCCTGACCGTATTTGAATCCGTCTGTCATTTCATCAAGGGACTTCTTGTCGACCTTTTTCTCGTTGTTTTCAGGGTCACGGTAACCGAATGCGACTACGCAGGCAACTACCATGTCTGTTTCAGCCTCGAGCGCAGCTTTTGCGCCGTAAGCATCATTGATCGTCAGCCAGCACGCTGCAAGTCCGAGCTCTGTCATCTTGAGAGTAAGACCCTGGGCAATGTAACCGGCATTTTCACGATAGTGATCGGTTACTTCAGAGAAAATTACCATATAAGCAGGAGCCTTGATGCAAACGCCGTTATAACCAACGCTTTTCTTGAGCTCATTCCAGACAGTTCCGACATAGAACTTAAGCTCAGTATTGATACCTTCGACAAGAACGGATTCCTCGTCTTCATAGTATGAGAAAAGCTCGCCGAGGACCTTGTCATCGACCTTTTTGTCTGCAAACATTCTGCAGGAAACTCTGTTTTTTACTATCTGATCATAATATTCCATCTTTTTACCTCACATATGCATGTATATATCCTTATTCTTCCGGCAAAAATTTTACCATGGGCAGACTGTTTTTTCAACGCTAATAAGATTGACATCTATTTTGTGCGGGGATTATTATTATCACTGCGGAACTGAATTATTTCAGGATGCTCTGCAGTAATCCGCAGAAGGGAAACATTGATCTATGCCTACCATAAGAGACAAGAAAGAGACTGTGAAGACAAGCCCGGATACAGCAGAAAAGGATCAGACGATCCTTCCGGGAATGAAACAGCACAGCAAGGCTTATCAGGTATTCAGGAGTACCGTTATCGTGCTTCTGTCTGCGTTTTTTGGCTCGTCAGTTCAGATATTTGTAATGATACCATGCGGCATGACGTCAGGCGGTATGCCGGGCATCGTCAGACTGATCACTCATTTCTTTCCTCAGATCAGCTATTCCGTCGTATATTACACCCTGTCTATGCTGATTCTGATCCTTGTCTTCTTCACGATGGGCAAGGCAGAAGTGGGAAGGATCATAGCGCTGGCGTTCGCTTATCCTGTCATGCTGTTTATCTTTGAGAAAATGGATTTCGAGCTTCTCGACACTCCGGATCCTCTTCTGGCATCGCTCCTGATCGGGGTGTGCTACGGACTGGCGACAGGGATAGGCTACATCGGAGGCTTTTCTTCTGGGGGCACAGATTCAATTGCCAGAGTCATCAAGTTCAAATTGCTCAACTATGTCAAAGTAGGCGATATCCAGATGGCTATGGATGTAACGATCATCCTTATTTCGGCTTTTGTTTTCAATACCAATGTCGCATTCTATGCAGTCATAAACGCGGTCGTTGCTGCCAAGGTGATATCAATGGTAATGATAGGTGTTGGCGGGAGATATGTTCAGTTCGACATCATTTCATCTAAACCTGAAGAGATCACAGAATATGTGCTCAACACTGTCAACCGTGCAGTTACCTCACATGTGTCAAGAGGCGAGTATACAAAACAGGAGCGCCGCACACTGACAGTCATATGCACTCCTAATGAAGGCATCAAAATCAAAAAATATGTTGCTGAGATCGATCCTGATGCTTTTGCGACAATGATGCCGATCACAACCGTCTGGGGCAAGCGCTTTTCAGACATCCGCGAGGTAGACAACGTCTGACCCGGACACAGCTGCACAGAGACGTAATGATGCAACTTAAAAAGCTATCCCCGGAGAAAGGGATAGCTTTTTCAAGTCTTTGAAATGATCCTATATGATCTTTTCGGTGTTTGAATCAAGTTCGGTCATGATCTGTACAATAAGATCGTCGGACTGAACAAACCCTTCAGAGATCCATTTGCTCAGTAAAGCAAGGCAGCCCTGGGCGCGGTAACAGCTCATGAATGAAAGCCTTTCATCGCTGAGATTTGTTTCAAGCGCTTCTGACATCAGCTGTTTGAACAGTCCTTCGAATGATCTGTACAGTTTCATTCTGAGCAAAGAAGGCGCGTTGGGCGAGAATACCATCTTAAAGATATCCCGGTTCCCGGATATATACGAAACCAGACACTTGAAGAATTCTTCTGCTTCAAGTTCCTCGAGCTGCAGGATCAGAGAACTCCATTCTATCAGGATATCTTTCTCAACCCTTTCATACAGATCATATACATCCAGATAATGCTTGTAGAAGGTCGCGCGGTTGATATCTGCTCTGTCAGATATCTCCCTGACGGTGATCTTATTAAGTTCTTTTTCTGCCAGAAGGGAAGCAAAGGCATTGATGATAGCCTTCTGCGTTTTTGCCGTCCTGCGGTCTGCTTTCTTTTCTTCCATGGATTTTGCCTCGAATCTATTTTTATTGAAATTATTATAGCATGGAACAGCTGTAAATCGTAAATACTCGTAAATTTCCGTTAACGGGTTGACAAAATCACAGCATCGTATTATTGTATTAAGTAGTTAATACAATAATACACTAAAACAATTCTTTTATACTTCAGCAGATAATAAACTGCAGATACATAGAACTGAAAGGGGACAAAATGGAATGGATCTTCAAAAATGGGATCCCGCTGTATACGCAGATCATTGATGAGATGACGATGCGTATCGCAAGCGGTGTATATATGCCCGGGGAAAAACTCCCGTCTGTCAGAGATCTGGCGATGGACGCGAGTGTCAATCCCAATACTATGCAGAAAGCACTCGCTGAGCTGGAACGCAGAGGGCTGGTTTTCTCGGAGCGTACAAGCGGGAGATTTGTTACTAAGGATGAAAATGTCCTTAAGAACCTGCATGAAGAGCTTGCAAAGAAATATTTCGGAGAGCTGACAGAAAACCTTCTCAAGATAGGAATGTCAGGCGAAGAAATAGCTGAAGCCTTAAAGAGCTGGCTCGAAGATATAGGATAGGAGTGTGTGAAATGGCAAGAATAGAAATCAATGATCTTACTAAAGAATTCGGCACCCTTACGGCTCTGGACAATGTATCGCTGGAACTGGAGAAAGGTCAGATCGTAGGGCTGCTTGGACCAAACGGAAGCGGGAAGACAACACTGATCAAACTCATGAACGGGCTTCTGACACCGACAGAAGGTACCGTGATGATAAACGGCATGGAGCCCGGAGTCGGGACAAAAAAAGTTGTCGCTTATCTCCCTGACAGGAATGCTCTTCCCGAGTATATGACAACAGCTCAGCTGCTGCAGCTGTACCAGGACTTCTTCGGGGATTTCAATCTCGGTAAGGCTGAAAAAATGCTGGATGACCTCGGGATCGACAGGAAACAGCAGATGAAAAAAATGTCAAAGGGAACAAAAGAAAAGCTTCAGCTTTGCCTCGTTATGGCAAGAGATGCGGAAGTGTATCTGCTGGATGAGCCGATCGGAGGAGTGGATCCGGCAACAAGAGACTATATTCTCAGGACGATAATCTCTAACTACAATGAGGACGCAGTGGTCATCATTTCGACCCATCTTATCACCGATATAGAATCAGTTCTGGATGATGTTGTTTTCCTCAAAGAGGGTAAGATCGTCCTTCACAAAAAGGCGGATGATATAAGAGAAGAGACAGGAGAGAGCGTTGATCAGCTCTTCAGGGAGGTGTTCAGATGTTAGGTAAGCTGTTAAAATATGAGATCCCTGCGCTTAGCCGCAGGCTTGTACCATTGTATATCGGGTGGGCCGCAACTGCTGTCCTGCTCGGGCTGGCTGTCGGACCATTCTCGTCAAAGTCCGGCTTTATGATAGTTCTCACGAGCCTTATGTACAGTGCTGTAGCGGCTGCTGTTCTTGTAATGGCGGTCATCATGATCATCCAGAGATACAGCAACAGTCTTCTCGGGGATGAGGCATATTTCAATCAGGTGCTGCCGGTAACAGCAGCAGAACATATTGCCAGCAAAGCTGTTTCAGCTCTTGTATGGGTGCTGTTCTCAATGATAGTCATGGCACTGACAGGCATTATCATAGCATTATTCAGCGGGTTCCTGTTCGACGTGAATATACCGTGGACTGAAATATTCCATACGATAGCGAGGGCAGGCTTCGGGGAGTGGCTTGCATTCCTGCAGTTTATTTTACTGAGTGTGATCTCAATCACAAAAAGCGTGCTGGCTATTTACACAGCAGTCACAGTAGGACATCAGGCTCAGAATCACACGACTCTTGCTTCGATAGGCGCATACATTGGAGTCCTGGTGTTTGAAGCTCTGGCAGCAAGAATTTTTATGACTCCGATGCAGAATCTGTTTACCAATGTTGATTCAGCAGCTAAGCTCAACCTCGGACTGTTAGTTCTCACGCTCCTGACTCTGGCACTCGGCGCAGTCTACTTTTTCCTGTGCAAATACTTTATGGAAAACAAACTCAATCTGGATTGACCGGAGTTCTGTATTTAATTATTAACACTGGCTTCAGTGTGATAAATCTTATGATTGTATGGTATCATTAGTAAGGATAATAATGCAGACATCCAGATTGTTTATCTGAGAAAGGAGTCAGAATGGATCTTAAGCTGAAAGACAAAGTCGTATTGGTTACCGGAGGTACCGGCGGGATCGGAACCGCTATCGTTAAAGGTTTTCTCGCAGAGGGCGCTAAGGTCGCTTTTTCTTCAACCAGACAGGAGAAGATAGATGCGCTGCTGCCGACGCTTGATGCTGCAGAAGGCCAGGTTGCGGGATTTGTCGCAGACCTTAACAAAGAAGAGGACATCAAGAACTTCGTAGAAGGCGCAAAGGCGCATTTCGGAACGATCGATATCCTTGTTCCTAACGCAGGTTATGAAGGACAGGCTCACCCTGTACAGGACATGACACTTGAGCTGTTCGAAAAGACATATATGCTGAATGTTTTCGCAGTAATGCTGACTATGAAGTATGCTGCTCCTACACTGATCGAGAAAGGATCAGGCTCTGTAGTAGTTATAGCTTCCGCTGCAGCTTATGAGCCGACAGCAGGAAACAGCGCATATGTTTCATCAAAGTACGCTGTAGCCGGTCTCACAAAGTGCATCGCTATGGAGCTCGGACCACAGGGGATCCATGTCAACTATGTATGCCCGGGTCCTGTAGATACACCGATGATGCTCAGAATAGAGAAAGACTTCTTCGGCGACAGCATGACACACGAAGAGGCTATGGCTATGCTGGCAGGAACTTATGCTATGGACAAGCGTTACGCGAAGCCTGAGGAAGTAGCGAACGCAGTACTGTATCTGGCTTCTGAGGTTTCCGCTCATACAGCCGGAATGGGAATGCATGTGGATTCAAAGGTATCCGCAGCAAGCTGATCCTTTTTCACAGAGGTTTTCACAGAGACGGGTCTGGGTTCAGACTCGTCTTTTTTTCACAATTATGTTAGATAATTAACGAAACTAAAAATATTTAGACCTTACTGCTATTATTGGTTATTATTAAAAGAAAATTTGTTATGAAAAAAACGGGAGAATAATGAATGGGTAATATTTTCACGGCTGAGAGAGAACACAAAACACCGGCACTGTGGCAGGCGCTGCTGTCTTTTGCCGGACTGGTAGTTGTTATGGCTGTCGGCATCATTAAGTTCGAGGTAGACCCGCATATACCTATGTTCATAGGCGTTATCATTGCTGCGGTAATGGCAATGGTGCTTGGATATAACTGGGCTGAAATCGAGAAAATGATGGTAGACGGCATATCCAAGGCGATGCAGTCGCTGCTGATCCTGGCTATCGTAGGAATGATGATAGGGACCTGGCTGATGGCAGGTACTATCCCGACGATGATCTATTATGGACTCAAGCTGCTCAGCCCTAAGGTGTTCCTGATAGCTACTGTGCTTATCTGTTCCATAACATCACTTGCGACAGGTACTTCGTGGGGCACTATGGGTACCATGGGACTGGCGCTTATCGGTATCGGACAGGGTCTGGGCATGCCTGTCGGACCGACTGCAGGCGCGGTGCTGGCCGGAGCATACTTCGGCGATAAGCTTTCACCGCTGTCAGATACTACGAATCTTGCGCCTGCTATGGCGGGAACGGATGTGTTTACTCATGTCAAGTATATGCTGAAGTCTACCCTTGTCGCATACGGCGCAGCGCTGATTTTCTTCGGAGTATATGGCTTTATGCATGCATCAGGCGGAAATGTTGACGCATCCCAGGCGGCTGTAATCATGGAGGGGATCAAGAATACATTCCATATCAGTCCTGTCCTGCTTCTGCCGCCGCTTGTGGTCATCCTCGCTATTGCTCTGAAGGTTCCGGCTATCCCGGGCATCACACTCGGTATGCTTGTTGCGGCTGTTATGGCGCCGTTTGCGCAGACGGATCTTGCGATATTCAGTTCCGATCTTGAACTGCTTCACAACGGAGTCAATCTCGGAGACCTTCTGTCAGCTGCCCTTAACGGCTTCTTCTGTAATACTGAGGTAGAAGCTATCAACAGTCTTCTGACGACGGGCGGACTTATGAATATGTCAAGCTCGATTCTTATGACAATTATAGCTATGATGTTCGGAGGCATTATGGAAGGATCCGGACAGCTTGCCGTGATAATCAATACTGTTTCAGGAAGGATCAGGAGCGACGCAGGAATGATCGCAGCTACAGAGGCGACCTGCATACTTTCGAATACTGTAATGCCTGAACAGTATATTTCGATCCTGGTACCGGGCAGAATGTATGCGCCTGCTTACAGAGAGAGGGGAATACACCCTAAGAGCCTGTCCAATGCCCTTGAATCAGCAGGCACTGTCACATCCTGCCTGATTCCGTGGAACACATGCGGACTGTTCATCGCCAACACGCTCGGCGTCACTGCTGCAGTCTACGCTCCGTGGGCTGTGTTCAACTATCTGATGCCGGTGATCTGTCTCATCATGGCATTCATGGGAATCACGGTCACTAAGATGACACCGGAGGAACAGGCAAAGGCGGATGCCGGAGAACTGGTATAGATAGTTATCAGAAATACGTACACAAAAAGAGACCTGCGGCAGCAGGTCTCTTTGATTTGCGATGAGATGATTATTTTGCAATGTATCTTGCTTCGATATAATATCTCTTCTCGTTAGCTTCACCCATGGAGAATGTCTTACGAGGAAGCGCTCCGTCTGCAGCGACTGCAGGGAACAGCATGAATTTGTCCATAGCAGGAAGCATGAAGCCCGCATTGCCGTCTCTTGAACCGATTCTGTTTACTGCCTCTGATCCGTGGATGTAGTCGATATCGCAGTCGTGGTTTTCCTTGACCATAATGTCGAGTACATGCTGGAGAGCTCCTACCTCGAGCTTGTTCTCAGGCTTCTCGATGATGATCTTTCCGCAGCCTGCGCCGGTGATGTAAGGAATCTCGAATGCGCCTTCAGGTGCTGCTGCATCAGAATCAGCAAGATAAGCCTTGCCATTGAACTGTCCGAGAAGGTCAACGACCTGGTTTACGAGATCCATACCGCTCTGGCCTTTCTTTGCGAAGATAACTCTGTGGATAGGCTCGAATACGATTCCGTCATCATGGATGTTTTCGATCTCGCAGAGAGCGTATCTTGCAGGGTGTCCTTCGATCTCCTCAGGAGAGAGAGTCTTTTTGATGTTTTCCCATGCTGTCTTGGCTGTAGCGAGAGAGTGGTTGCCGTCGCCCATAGCCTGGAAAATAACATTGCCGTCGCCGTATTTCTTCTCTGCCTGATCATAAAGTGCGGAAAGTGCTTCCTGAGCGCCCTTCATGTTTTCAGCTTTGATGAATGATCCTGTGATATGTCCGCCGTCCATCATGAGATCTGTGTCATAGATGACCTCTCTTGGCTGATCAGCAAGCGGTTCGATGACAGTTTTGCCAGGGTCATCGATCAGGATGATGATATGAGGCATTTCGATAGGGGCGTCTCCTCTGATTCTGAGACGAGGAGGGATACGCTCGATTACAGTACCCTCAGTAGCTCTTGTGAGGGATGTGGAACCCTTGTTGAAATCATATGCCTCAAGGTCAGTAGCGATAACGAGTCCCATACGGGTGCGGCCCTCAGCAGTTCTCTTGATGAGCATGCATCCAGGCTCCATTTTGCGGAGTGTTCCGTCGCTGAGGTACTTGTCCATTGTAGCGCGGACAGCTTTGATTCTGTCTGCTTCATCCGGACCGTCGAGATAAAGCTCAGGGAGCATAAGCCTGAGTGTTGAAGGGGCATCTCCTACGATCTCTTCAACTTTTTCCCAGTATTCTGGTTCTGAAGTAAACTGGTCACAGGCAACGACTGCCCACTTGTAATAATCTGTTCCCTCTGCAGGGAGCATCATTTCTGGAATGTGAAGACCAAACTTGCTCCAATCATAAGTTGCCATATTATTTCCTCCGGTAAAAATGTTATAAAGCAAAAGATTAGTTGGTTAACCCAATCATCTAATTATCGAATAAAAACAGAAATAATGCAAGCAAATGACACAGGAAAAGCATAGGAATACTTTACCGGGAGGATGATGAAACAATCAGTCGTATTTGAATACACAATCAACAACTGATTGTGTTACAATTAAAACAATATAATGATCTTAATGATCAGACGGAGGTGTGTATACTATGATTTCTAATGCAATGAAACCTTTCCTTGAGGGAAGCTCTCAGATCAGAGCGATGTTTGAGGAAGGTAAGAAAATGGCTAAAGTCTACGGCGCAGAGAATGTCTATGATTTCAGTATCGGAAATCCCGGACTCAATCCGCCGCAGGAAGTATTTGACGCAATCGATGAGATCAACCATAAACTTGATCCTCACTATGTCCACAGCTATCCATCCAATGCCGGTTATGAATCAGTAAGAAAGGCTGTTGCCGATGATCTGAATGAAAGAGCCGGCGGGGATTATTTCGATACAGACCACATCATCATGTCATGCGGGGCTGCTTACTCCATCAACATGATCAACAAGTGCATCTTTGATCCGGGTGATAAGCTCGTCGTATTTGCTCCGTATTTCGTTGAATACGGAAACTGGGCGCGCAACTGGGGCGCAGACACACTGGTCGTTCCTGCCAATGAAGCACTTGACTTTGACCCTGACGCTGAAGCGCTCAGAGAGATCCTGGTTCCGGAGGTCAAGGCAGTCATGCTCAACAACCCTAACAATCCTACCGGAAAGATCTACTCCAGAAAGGCGCTTGACGCAGTAGCAGACGTGCTCAGAGAGGCAGAGGAAAAATTCGGCCATACGATCTATCTGATCTGTGATGAGCCTTACAGAGAACTTGTATATACAGATCAGGACGTTCCGTTCCCCGGCGATTATTATGCTGACTCGCTGATCGCTTATTCCTGGTCCAAGTCGCTGTCGATGCCGGGCGACCGTATCGGATATGTAGCTGTTCCTAAGTGCGCAGAAGGTCATGACGAACTTGCGGCTGCACTGGTAGTAGCCTGCAGAGTCCTCGGAGGAACCAATGCTCCTTCTATCCAGGAGCTGATCGTTGAAAGATGCCTCAAGTGCAGGTCAGACCTTGACTACTACAAGAACAATGCTAAGGATCTCTACCAGATCGTTCACGATGAAGCAGGTCTTGAATGCATCTATCCGCAGGGAGCTTTCTACATGTGGATCAAATCTCCTGTAGAGAATGAAATGGAATTCGTTGCGGCGGCAAAAGAAGAAAGAATACTCATCACACCGGGAAGCGCATTCCACGGCCCTGGATGGGTCAGAGCTTCCTTCTGCGGGACCAACGAGACGATCCGGAGATCACGCGACTCATGGCTCAGACTCGGAGAAAAGTTCGGTACCAGAAAATAGCATATTGATGCTTCAGGTATCCCGCAGGAAAGTTATCAGATAAGGTAATTAAAAAAGGACTTCATCGCTGAAGTCCTTTTTGATTTGCTTTTGCAGACGGGGCAGAAATTATCTCTGCGGTACTGTACCCGGCTTGACGCCCGGCACGATGCTGATCCTGTCCTCAGCTGTTCTTGCTATCTCAGCGAAATCCTGGAGCTCTTCTTCTCCGGGCATTACTTCAACAGGAGCGATGAACGAAACATGTTCACTGATGTATTCCGAGATGTATTTTGAATAAGCGATTCCGCCTGTAAGGATGATGCGGTCGACCTTTCCGCAGACTACTGCAGAAAGCTTTGCGATATCCTTTGCAACGTTGAATGCCATAGCCTCATAGACGATTTTGGCGTATGCATCACCGTCAGCGATCATTGCCTCCACGTCTCTGGCATCTACTGTTCCGAGGTGAGCGGAAAGTCCGCCCTTGCCGTGGAAAAGTTTCATTGCTTCCTTATATGTATACTTGCCGCTGTAGCAAAGATCAACAAGACGCTTCGCGCTTACTCCGCCGCCTCTTTCAGGTGTGAAGTTACCCTCGTCATCATTGACGGAATCAATATTGACGCCGTCCTTGTACAGTCTGATCGAGCTGCCGCCGCCGAGGTGCGCAACGATGAATGTGCACTCATCGAATTTCTTTCCGAGTTTCTCTTCAGCGCACTTGATGGCCATTGCTCTTGTATTGAGAGTATGACCTACAGTGAAGTGAGGGATCTCAGGAACTCCGCTGACTCTTGCAAGAGGCATCTTTTCATCGGTTCCGATCGCGTCGTAGATGCATACAGGAATGCCGCGCTCTTTATGAAGATCAAAGGCGATCATGCTTCCGATCAGAGAAGGGTGCTTGGCAAGATCTTCAGGTCTTGTGAGAAAATCGATCATAGCCTGGTCGATACCGATTGCGCCGTGCGGACAAGGGATGATGTTGCCGCCTCTTGATACTGCAGCCGTAAGACTGTCGATGCTGATCCCGTTGGAAGCAAGCGACTCTTTGATCTTGTTGTATCTGAACTCATACTGCTCAGTTACATCACCGAACGGAGCCAGCTCTTCCGTTGAGTGGCGTATGGTGTCGTTGAATACTTCTTTGTCGTCATCATAGACTGCGATCTTGCTGGACGTTGAACCGAGGTTCATGACCAGAATTCTCTCTTTGCCCATAGTTGTATCTCCTTAAAATGCTATCAGATGATTGTTTTACCGTTCAATTATACAGAAAAAAGTCAGAAAAAAGTGAGCGTTTTGAGAATAATCTCTGCGCTCACTGTATTCCATATTAATATTCTTTCTGCCTCAGATATCTTATATCTTCGGTTCCGGATTGTCAATAACCGTTACTGCAGATCGGCAGCTTCGCCCTCTGTTCCATTCATATCTTCAACAGATTCATCTTCTTCATATTCATTGGTGAGATGGAACTTGTCGAGCAGATACATGCACAGACCCAGGATCATACCTGTTACTGCTGCAAGACTCATGCCGGAGAGCTGAGCGCTTCCGATCCTGATAGCGATGCCGGAGAGTCCGACTACGAATACTACAGATGTCATTGCGAGGTTGCGTGGCTTAGAGTAATCGATCTGAGCGTCAACCATAAGGCGGATACCGGAAGCTCCGATCATACCGTAGAGCAGGAAGCTGACACCGCCCATGACAGGACCCGGGATGGTCTGGATCAGAGCTGAAGCCTTCCCGATGAACGAGAGGATGATCGAGAAAGCAGCTGCTCCGCCGATGACCCATACGCTGTAAACTTTAGTTATAGCCATGACGCCGATGTTTTCGCCATATGTCGTTGTCGGGCAGGATCCGCAGAAACCGGAAAGTGCTGTTGAGAATCCGTCTGCAAACATTGATCTGTGAAGACCTGGGTCCTTGAGGAGGTCCTTTCCTACAACTTCAGAGGTAACGACCTGATGACCGATATGTTCGGATACGACTACAAGAGTCGCCGGTATGATAATGAGTATCGCCTGGATGCTCCACTGAGGTGTCTGGAATGCAGGCAGCTGGAATACCGCTGACTGTCCGACAGGGGAGAAGTCTACAAGCCCGAAGATCAGGGCTGAGACATATCCGACGATGATTGCGATCAGGATAGCGATCGCGCTTGCAAATCCTCTGTAGAGGACGCCGCCGAATATCGCGAGCAGAAGGGTGATCAGAAACACTGCAAGTACTTTAGGGTCGAGATTCTCTACCATAGTACCGTCTGCATTCAGGATCCCGCCTGTCTGTGCGGCATTTCCGGCAAGTTCAAGACCGATGAGGGCAACGACCGGACCCATAGCGGCCGGAGGCAGGATCGCATCGATCCAGCGTGTGCCTACGAATTTTATCAGTATGGCTATCGCACACATCAGAAGACCTGTTACTACAAATCCGCCGAGAGCATATCTGTAACCAAGACCTTCAGTGCCGATGACGAGCAGGGCAGGCGATATAAACGCGAATGAAGAGCCGAGATATGCAGGTGCTCTGCCCTTGGTCGAGATAATGAAGATGAAAGTACCGATACCGTTCATAAGGAGGGCGATCGATGGATTGATGCCAAGTATGTACGGTACGAGTACGGAAGCACTGAACATAGCGAATGTGTGCTGGATGGAGAGAGGGATACCTTTACTGAGAGGCACCTTCTCCTGAATTCCGATGATCTGTCTTTGTTTAGCCATAATTATTCCTCTTTCGTTAATCTAAAAATCAGCCACAGACATTATACTGACACAAGAGGGAAGCTACAACTTTTTTCGTGCTTTTATAAAAAATCATCCCGGATACAGTCCCGGAAAAACAGGAAAAAATTCCGCATATTGTTAATAAAGTATCGTACTGCAAGAGAGGATAAAGTTATGGATTTCCTTGATTTATATGTGTGTTGTGATAGAATCATCGCATGGTTAACAAGATTGATAATGAAAAACTGAAGAATGCCAAAGCGCAGCTGGCATGTCATATCGAGCCACCCAAGGCAGGAGCGCAGACTGCTCAGACTGCCGAAAAGGTAAGGCTGACAGAGATGACGACTGCAGGCGGCTGAGGCGCCAAGATAGGACCGGGAGTCCTTTCGAACATTCTCTCAGGCCTGCCTAAGATCAGCGATCCGAGGATCCTTGTGGGCTTTGAGAGCAGCGATGACGCATGCGTATATAAGGTGTCAGACGATGTGGCGATTATCAACACGGTGGATTTCTTCCCGCCTATCGTTGATGATCCGTATATGTTCGGGCAGATCGCGGCGGCCAATTCCCTGAGTGATGTTTATGCGATGGGAGGCCAGCCTAAACTGGCGATGAACCTGCTGACATTCCCTAACGGCAAGCTTCCGCTCGATGCAGTCAAGGCGATCCTTGAAGGCGGCAATGACAAAGTGACAGAATGCGGCGCCACTATAGTAGGCGGACACAGCATTGATGATAAGGAGCCGAAATACGGGCTGTCCGTGACCGGCTTCGCACATCCTGACGATATTCTTTCCAACAGTGCCTGTGAAGGCGATTTGCTGGTCATCACCAAAAAGATCGGGACCGGAGTTCTTACGACTGCTGCCAAGGTCGATCTGCTGACAGAAGAGGAAAACAGGGAAGTAGAACAGACCATGGCATTCCTCAACAAATACGCATGGGAGGCTATGCAGGGGGTAAAGGTCGACGGCTGCACAGATATCACAGGATTCGGACTGATCGGACACGCAGCGGAAATGGCGAGATCAGGAGATGTCACTCTGGAGCTCTACAGCCACAAAGTGCCGATCCTTCCAAGAGCGCTCGATATGGCGGAGATGGGCATCATACCTGCAGGCGCATACAGAAACAGAGATTACACCAGCGATCAGGTAATGGAGTTTCTTTCAAAAGACCCGCTCAGGGACGCAGCGACGAGGGCAAGGATCGACTGCCTGTACGATCCGCAGTCTTCAGGCGGTCTGTTGATTGCGGTCAAGGAAAGCCAGCTTCCGAGACTGATCGAACAGCTCGGTGAAAAAGGCTGCGAGACAGACGTCATCGGATACTTCAAACAGAGAAGAAGCAGATTCTATATAGAGATACATGACTGATCAAAACAAAAATGGAGGCTCCGGCTCCGGCCTCCATTCTTTTGTTTCGATTAAATCTGATCAGATCTACAGCCTGCTTTTGACAAAGTCCGAAAAAGCTTCTGCGGAAGGAGAGAGGGATATGCTGCGGAGATTGATCATATAGAATGAGCGCTCTTCGCTGTATTCCTCGATCTCAAGGATGCGTACTTTGCCTCCTACGGATAAAGCGACTTTTTCTGAAACGATCGCAACACCGAGACCTTCCTCAACTGCGCGTATGATGGAATCCATATCGTTGAAGAGGGCGGCAACATCAAACGTATCTTTGTCATAACCCAGAGAAACAGCAGCAGATTCAAATGCCTTGCGGGTTGCTGATCCGGTTTCTCTCCAGATGAAAGGATATTTGACAGCCTCAGCCATCGTGATAGAACCCTCGATATTGTATGATTCAGGAGCGATAAGAACAGCTTTGTCTGTTGCTACTTTGGTAAGTTCTATCGCGTTACTGAGGACTTCTTCGCCGATAAAACCGATCTCTCCGCGTCTCTCTATGATATTGTCGACTACAGTCTGAGTATCCGAAGAGGAAACGTAGTACTGTATCCCGCTGTGCTCGCGGCGGAAATCTGCGAGCAGACCAGGCAGGAAAGTGACGCCCGGAATAGAAGAAGTCTGTATCTCCAGTATTCCCTTAATATTATCATTGCCTTCGTCAAGCGCGTCAAAGGCCTGAGCTCTGGCATTGATCATCTCCACGGCGTATTTGTAGAACTTGGTCCCCTGAGGGGTCATCTCTACGATACGGCTTTTTCGGTCAAGAAGCTTGACCCCAAGCTCTTTTTCGAGATTGCGGATGTGTGTGCTGATAGTTGGCTGCGTAAAAAAGGTCGCATCAGCGGCCTTGCTGAAGCTTTTATACCTGACAACATTTACAAAAGCTTCAATCTGTTTAAAATCCATATAAAATACTCCTCCTAATCCATACCCAGGAGCTGAACTTTTGACAGCCCCGGAATACTGCTGATCTCTCTGATCATATCGTCCAGAGCACCGGCATCCTCACCAAGCTCAAGAGTAATGACTACATTGGCCTTGGCGTCTACGGGAGGATTCTGAGTGATAGTCCATACACTGAAATCGTAATCGGATATGACTCCGATAACATTGGAAAGGACTCCTACACGGTGGCTCATCATCATACTTATGATGGCATGGCGACCCATAGAGACTGTGCTTATATCTCTGATTTTGTCGCGGTATTTGTAGAACGTGCTTCGTGATATCCCTACCATGTTGACAGCTTCACTGACATCCTTGGCGATACCCTCATCCAGCAGTTCTCTGGCGCGGGTAACCTTTTCAAAATAAGGCGGCAATAAATCTTTGTCCACGATCAGGTATTTGCCTTGCATAGTAAATAATACCTCTTAATATAGAAATAATCAATGCATCTGTGATTAAGGTAACTTAATTACAGGTTTACGAATAATTATGAGCGAAGGCAGTATGCTGCCTGAAACCCGGGTCTATTTTGACTTTGAGATAACATAATCTTTCATCTCGGCAATGTCGATGACATCCTTGCCTCTGATCTCGCGTGAGAAAATCCCTGCCAGCCCTTCCGGTATAGGGGCGCCTGTTACCTCGCGGACTTTGTTCATGTTGGCCTCATCGCTTCCCGTAAGTTCTTCGCCAAGCGCTTCAAGAACAGCTCGCGAGAACTTGTACGGAGACGCTGTTGAGAGAACGACCGATGCAGCGGCATCAGAAGCGCCGAACTTTTTCAGGCATGCCCACGCGATCGATGTGTGCGTATCCATGAGATAGTGCTCAGAACTGAATACCGAGCGGATCGCTTCCGCGCCTTCTTCATCGCTGGCGCAGAGACCTGTGAAGACGCTGCGGATCTCTTCGAGCTCTGATTCTGTGATGGTATATTCGCCGCATTCACTGAGCGCTTTCATGTATTCGCGTGTGTGCTCCGCGCCGCATACATAATACAGAAGCCTCTCCAGGTTGCTGGAAACAAGAATGTCCATCGAAGGAGATGTGGTCTTGTGGAACTCCCTCTTGCGGTTGTAGTGTCCTGTTTCGAGGAACTCTGTGAGAACGTCATTTTTGTTGGAAGCGCATACAAGTCTTCCGACAGGGAGCCCCATTTTAAGAGCGAAATAGCCGGCCATGATGTCTCCGAAGTTTCCGGTCGGAACTATGAAATCCACCTTGTCCCCGTCATTTATACTGCCTGAAGCCAGGAGCTGGCTGTAAGCAGAGAAGTAATAAACGATCTGAGGAACGAGTCTGCCGATATTGATTGAATTCGCGCTTGAAAGAGATACTCCGCTGACAGGGTGAGGGATCTCGCGGAAAAGAGCCTTGACTGAGGTCTGGGCATCGTCAAAATTACCGCGGATCGCGCAGGCTGTCGCATTTTCGCCCGGCGCGGTCACCATCTGCAGGCGCTGAGTTTCAGATACTCCTCCATGAGGATAGAAAACAACGATCCTCGTTCCCGGGACTCCGCCGAATCCGCACAGAGCAGCGCTGCCGGTATCGCCCGATGTTGCAGTGAGAATCATTATCTCATCCGTAAAATCATTCATTTCGCGTGCCGCAGTCAGAAGATTAGGAAGAGCTGAAAGCGCTACATCTTTGAATGCTGAAGTCGGTCCGTGATAAAGCTCCAGTACATGGTGATCACCGACACTGACGACAGGGGTGATATCAGGGGAGGAAAACTTCCCTTTATAGCTTCTTTCTACCAGTTCTCCGATCCTGGACTCTCCATAGTCAGGGAAGAAGATGTTCCATACTGACCTGGCCATGCTGCGGAAGTCGCCGCCGATGATATCATGGTAGTCACATCTGATGCTGCTGATATCCTCAGGAATATACAAGCCTCCGTCCGGAGCCTGCCCTGAAAGGATGGCTTTGCTCGAAGTAACCTTGTGTGATGGATTTCTTGTGCTGATGTAGTTGATCATGTTGTGTTCC
>ONHU01000124.1 GCA_900317675.1 uncultured Eubacteriales bacterium | reverse complement strand
CGGGATCACGGAAGGATAGATGGATAAACTGACAAGATATGAGGGCAGACCGGAAGATCTGTCCGGGAGACTTGATAAAGAGATAAAAGTATATGATTTTCTTGACGGACTTGGGATAGAGTATTACAGACTTGACCATGAGCCTGCGGATTCAGACCATCCTCAGATATGCGAAGCTGTGGATGAAGCGCTTGGCGCCAGGATATGCAAGAATCTTTTCCTTGCCAACAGACAGAGGACCAGATTCTATATGCTCATGATACCTGCCGACAAAGCCTTCAGAAGCAGCGATATATCGAAGCAGGCCGGCAGTTCCAGACTGCATTTTGCAGAACCGGAATACATGGAGAGATATCTCGATACAACACCGGGGTCAGCAAGTGTTATGGGGCTGATCAACGATACAGACAATACAGTGCAGCTTCTGGTGGATGAGGATGTCCTCAACGCTGAGTATGTCGGCTGTCATCCGTGCATCAATACATCAAGCCTGTGTATCAGATCTCAGGATGTATTCGGGACTTTTCTGGATGCCGTCCATCACAGCTATATCACGGTACATGCAGAATAATAACAAAGGGCATTGTTTTCTGATCAGAAGATCGAAAGGAGGGACATATCATGATGAAGCTGCCATTCACCCAGGATCTCATGGACGGAAAAGGCGAGCCTGAATTGATCGAGTTCAGGAAAGCCGATCCGTCGGACATAGATTTAGTTACTGCTCTGCAGGACAGGATCGTTGAGGCTCTGCCTGACAAGGATCTGTATTCGACTTCAACAAGGGAAGAGTATCTCACTCAGCTGAAAGAAGACATATGCTTCATTGCCGAGTGCGGCGGAAAGGTTGCAGGCTTTTCTGTTCTGGTCCCTAATGATCCGGATAACCCCCGGAATTACGGTAAATATCTTAACTATGGAAGGGAACAGCTTGGACAGACTGCGTCGCTGGATCTGACAATGGTGGATCCCGGGTTCAGGGGCCGCGGCATACAGCGCCTGTTCAATAAGCTGCGTATTGGGACTGCGATAGAAATGGGCGCAAAAGAAGGCCTCTGCACGATATCCCCGGATAATCCATACAGCTACAGGAACTTTCTGGTGCTGAATTTTGAGATCATCGAGCAGAGGGAAATGTACGGAGGCAAGCAGCGTTATCTGCTTCGCAAAGTATTCTGAATATCGCTATATCAATCTTGCAAGGAAGGCGGCTTTGCCGTCTTTTTTGATTGCTCCGATCACGGTGCCGCCGTTATCATCATATCTGCGTCTGAAGGTGAGTGTTTCTCCCTCATAGCTCTGAGTGATGTACTGTACCTCGATATCACTGATGTTCATGGCCTTTATATCATCAGAGGCAAAGCATCCGAGCATAGCCCTGATATAGTTGACGTTGTTCATATGACCGCCGAGATCGATGTCCACAGCGCGTATCGTGTATTCTCCGACCGTTTCAGCGTCAGTAAAATCTTTGCCGATCCTTGAAAAATCCATTTCCGGTGCCGGCTCATCGAATACTATGTCGTCAGGATACAGCCCGGCCATAGGGACTATCCTGCCCGTTTCGTGGCTTACTACTGCCCAGATGCTGCGTACGGTCAGCAGACTTTCGCCGTCTTTCACGATAGAGAAGTCTCTTTCGCATTTAGCTCTGTCGCTCGGCTGTATCCATGTCCTGGCTTCCACATGATCCATCATGGAAGGCATAGCGGAAATGTGCATTATGGTCTTGGAAATGATCCAGAAATAGTTTCTCCGGTGCATGCCGGCAGGTCCGATATCAAAATGATCGGCATGGAGTGTAGCAGTGTCCTGAAACATATCAAATGCAGCAGGGATGCTCAGAAGCGAATCCGCATTGCACATGCTTGGGAGTATGATAAGATCTCTTGAATATCTGCATCCTGCATCGCTCATATCAGTCCTCCGGTTCATATTCAGCCTGACATGTATTGTAAAACTCAGGTTTTTCTTTTGGCAGTATCACAGGTTTGCCTTCTCTGCTGATAAAACCGTGGGACGAAGATCCTTTCGCCCTGATCTCACCGGAAGAGGCATCCGTGATTTCGTAAGTAAAAGAACATTTCAGCTTGGACAGCTTTACCATCCTGACAGCGATCCTGACAGTATCGCCGTATCTGACAGGATGGATGTATCTGCAGCTTACTTCGAGCGTCGGACTTATGATGTCTTCTTCCTCGAGCCTGGCATAAGGATAACCGGACTGCTCCATAAAAGAACATCTGGCTTCTTCAAAAAACCTTATGTAGTTGGAATGATGGACAATGCCCATCTGATCAGTTTCATAGTAGTTGATCTTTCTGTCATAATATCTCATAATCGTCAATCCCCTGAAAGATAGCAAGATAATCTGATCCGGCATCAGACTGCATAATCAAATTTATTGTAATCTTTTACACAGCTGATTTACAAGCTTTAGATAATCATCATGACAACCTTTTCGGTATATGTTAGAATTATTTAGCTGGGAAAAACGGAGCAGACCCGTTTGCTCTGCTGATATAGCAGGTAGTGCTTTCAGGAAGATAAGAACTATATTCACAGGAGGGTAATACTATGGATATGAAATTCTATAAATGTAAACACTGCGGTCAGATGATTGCCATCGTCAAGGAGACCGGCGTGCCTATGATCTGCTGCGGAGAACCGATGGAAGAGATCATAGCAGGAACTACTGATGCGGCAGCAGAAAAGCATGTTCCTGTATATGAGGTAAAGGACAACAAGGTGTATGTCACAGTGGGCGCTGTAGATCATCCTATGCTTGATGTACACTATATTGAGTGGATATCCCTTCAGACGAAGCAGGGCAATCAGAGAAAGGCCCTGAAGCCTGGTGATGAACCTAAGGCTGTATTTGCAATCTGTGAAGGCGATGAAGTCGAGGCAGTTTACGCATACTGCAATCTCCACTCACTCTGGAAAGCATAATAATCAAAAAAGGAGAATCATAAGCAATGGAAATAACCAAAGATATCATTTTTGTCGGTGTAAACGACCACGATGTAGACCTTTTTGAGGGTCATTATATCGTTCCGGAAGGAATGGCATACAATTCATACCTGATCAACGATGCAAAAGTGGCTGTCATGGACTCCGTAGACGGTAATTTTACAGATGAGTGGATCGGCAACATCAAGGCTGTGCTTGGCGACAGGGAGCCTGATTACCTTGTAGTACAGCACATGGAGCCAGACCATTCCGGCAGTGTCACAGGGTTTATGGATGCTTTTCCGGGAGCTTCGATCGTAAGCTCGCAGAAGGCGTTCGGTATGATGAAGAACTTCTTCGAGGGCGAAGAGTATGCTGAGAGAAGAGTCATTGTAAAAGAGGGAGACACTCTTGAACTCGGAAATCATGTCCTGAACTTCATTGGTGCACCTATGGTACACTGGCCTGAGGTCCTCATGACATATGACAGCACCGACAAAGTCCTTTTCAGCGCAGACGGCTTTGGCAAGTTCGGCGCTCATGATCTTGCAGATCCTGATGACTGGGCATGCGAAGCAAGACGTTACTATTTCGGTATCGTAGGCAAGTACGGCATGCAGGTGCAGGCAGTGCTCAAAAAAGCTGCTGCACTCGATATCCAGGTTAT
>ONHU01000097.1 GCA_900317675.1 uncultured Eubacteriales bacterium | reverse complement strand
GGAATATCAGGCTTACGTCAGAAGCACTCCGATCCTTATACCTTTTGTACCGCTTTACAGTGTGGAAAAATACAAGTGGCTTGTTGCATAGGCATTGCAGAGGAACTGAAACGCAGTAAATGCGGAACTTTTAAGCTGTATTTTAGGTTTCTTAAGTATAGTTACGGTGAAGTTCAGTGTGTTTCGGAGGTGAAGTATGAGGATCCTGCTTGCAGAGGATGAAAAGGCTCTGTCGAGAGCCATAGTCAAGATCTTTGAAAAGAATAACTATTCGATCGACGCGGTATATGACGGCGAGGATGCGCTGGATTACCTCAATGCCGGCAATTATGACTGCGCTGTCCTTGATATCATGATGCCCAAGATGGATGGCATCACGGTACTCAGAAAGCTGCGCGCGGCCGGGAGCAGTCTTCCGGTGCTGATCCTCACTGCCAAAGCAGAGATCGACGATAAGGTGCTCGGACTTGACAGCGGCGCCAATTATTATCTGACCAAGCCTTTTGACGCAAAAGAGCTGCTGGCGGCTGTCCGCGCGATCACACGCAAGTCTGCAGAGGTGGATACAAAGCTTTCTTTCGGCAATATCACTCTGGACCGTTCGACCTTTGAACTTGAATCCCCGTCAGGAAGCATGAAGCTTGCCAACAAGGAATTCCAGATGCTGGAGATGCTCATGTCTTCGCCTAAGAATGTGATCTCTGTCGATGCATTCATGGATCACATCTGGGGATATGATACAGATACAGAAAGCAATGTGGTATGGGTCTATATCTCATACCTGCGCAAGAAACTCACGGCTCTTGAAGCGAATGTCAGGATAAAAGCTTTGCGTAACGCCGGATATTCCCTCGAAATAATCGAAGAATGAGACTAAGGTATCATGATCAGCAAACTTAAACGCAGATTTATTATTCTTGCTATGACATCGCTGACAGTACTGATCGCAGTGATTGTAGCGGGAATGAACATCATCAATTACAATACGGTTGTCAGCAATGCGGACAACACGCTTGAGATGCTGTCGGACAACCATGGCCGGCTGCCTCTTTTTTTCGGAGATGCTTTTGACGAACTCTTCGATGAGCCTGATGCCGACTATGATGATATAGAAGCCGGTACAGGAGACTACTCCGGCCGCGGCGGCATGGGCAGCAGAGCCGGCAAGGCTCCGGGAGGCTTTTCGCGTGATGAAGCAGAAGAGACAAGATTCTTTACTGCGCTCGTGAACGAAGAAAACGAGGCAGTATGGATCGACACGACCAGGATCTATGCAGTAGACAGCGAGCAGGCCGGAGAATTCGCCCAGAGCGCAGCCTCTTCCGGAGAGGAGAAGGGATTCATCGGGGAATACAGATACAAGGTGACTACAGAAGGAAATATGACCAGGATCACCTTCCTTGACTGCGGCAGAGTGCTTGAGGCTTACAGAGAATTCCTCAGGACGAGCCTGATTATGTCAGTCGCCGGACTGCTGGCTGTGTTTGTGATCATCTGTTACTTTTCGGGCAGGATCGTCAGACCGGTCGCTGAGAGTTATGAAAAGCAAAAGCGATTCATCACTGACGCGGGGCATGAGATCAAGACTCCTCTTGCGATCATCAAAGCCAATATAGACCTGATGAAGATGGATCTTGAAGATGCTGCGGCAGATGAAGAGCTGTCGGGAAGTCTTAATGAGAGCCTTGATGACATTGACGGCCAGGTGGACAGGCTGACAGATCTTACGAATGATCTTGTCTATCTCTCAAGGATGGAAGAAGGGGAAAATACACTTACCATGACAGAGGTCCCGGTCTCGGATATCATCTCAGAGACTGCGGAATCATTCCTGCCGGTCGCTCAGGACCGCAAAAAGACTCTTTCGATAGAAGTAACTCCTATGCTTTCTGTGCAGGGAAGCACCAAAGAACTTGAGAAGCTCGCATCGATCCTCATTGAGAATGCGCTCAAATATTCGCCGGAAGGTGATGATATCAGTATAAAGCTGACAAAAGAAGGGAAGAATGCAGTATTCGAGGTGCGCAATAAGGCGGCCTCACCTCTTACAGATGAAGACCTCGAGCACGTATTCGACAGATTTTACCGGGCAGATAAGTCAAGAAACTCCGCGGCAGGAGGGCATGGCATCGGGCTTTCGATGGCAAGCGCGATCGTCAGTGCCCATAGCGGAAAGATCCGCGCCCGCAGTGGTGACGGGACTGAGTTTATTGTCACTGCCGTCATACCGGCGATCTGAATCGTTCATAAGAAATCGGACAGCAGCGTTTCGAAAAGAAACAGCTGCTGTTTTTTAGTTCCTTTTAGTTTCGTTTTAGTTTGAGGTTTTATCATTCAGATATCAAGGAGGAAAGGAAGATGGCATACCAGAAAGTCTTCAAAAGATATGAACTCAAATATATGCTGACCGGAGAACAGAAAGACAGAGTCGTCAAAGCTCTGCAGCCATATATGTCAATGGATAAATACGGCAGGACAACGATCCGCAATATATATTTCGACACACCGGACTACATTCTTGCGCGTCATTCGATCGCGAAGCCGGATTTCAAAGAAAAGCTCCGCGTGAGGACTTATTCACAGGTCGTATCAGATGAGAATGTCTTTGTAGAACTCAAGCGCAAGTTTGACCATGTTGTATATAAGAGAAGGGTATCGATCCCCGAGAAAGCAGCGATGGAATGGACCTCGGGAGCGAAGGCGTACGGCCACTCCGACCGCAATACCAACCAGCTTTGCAGCGAGATCAATTACTTTCTCGATTACTATAAAGATCTGCAGCCTGTCATGTTTCTCAGCTATGAACGAGAGGCATACAAAATGAACCCGGGTCTCGATGATCAGGATTTCAGGGTTACGTTCGATGAAAACATCCTTTGCAGAGACCATGATCTGTCTCTGAAGTCAGGCGTATACGGGACACCGATACTGGATGACGGCAAGGTCCTGATGGAACTCAAGTGCTCAGGGGGGATCCCGCTCTGGATGGTAAAGATCCTTTCGGAAGAGAAACTGTACAAGACTTCTTTCTCAAAATACGGAACCGCGTATACCGGCCTTGTTCTTCCGGAGCTGACTGCCGGGTCTGCCGAAGCAGTGAGGGAGAGAACATCTGCAGCTGAAACGAAAAGATCATCAGCGAAGAGCAGAAGAAAAACTCACAGAACACACCGCCTTCCGCACTGGGCCGGCTTTGCAGCGGTTGCAGGAAAGACCGCCTGATCAGGAAACTGATCGTATTTCATACACTTTTGGAGAAAACACATTGAATCAGTGATCATCGCTGGTACAGTGTGTTTTCTCTTTTCCTGAAATTGCTGTATAATGCATTATACAAAAAGACCGCATACCCTGCCGGCGGTGATCCGGATGTGCAGGATGAAGCGGTCAGTTTTCAGGAGGAACAATAAAATGAAAAAAGATCTCGGAATCCAGCAGGCAGTATTCCCGATGCCTGTACTGATGGTTGCAGCTTATGATGAAAACGGCAAAGTCAATGCTATGAATGTAGCGTGGGGGCAGATAGCAGGATCAGATAAGATCTATCTGTGCATTGGCAAGGGCAAAAAGACTCTTTCAAACATCCTTGCATCCGGCGCTTTCACAGTGTCCCTGGCAGATAAGGCTCATATGAAAGAAGCAGACTTCCTTGGCATCGCATCCGGCAATAAGATGGATGATAAATTTGAGAGGACCGGCCTTACTGCTGTAAAGAGCGGGAAGGTGAATGCTCCGGTCATCGAAGAATTCCCTGTAGTGATGGAATGCGAATTCCTCGAGGAACTCGACACAGGCAACATCCACGGAGTCGTAGGCAGGATAGTGAACGTAATGGCAGATGAAGAAGCTCTCGATGCTGAGGGCAAGCTGGATGTTACAAAGCTGAGCCTGCTCATGTTTGATAACTCAAAGCATGGATACTTTGTAGCCGGAGATCAGGTCGGGACTGCATGGTCAGAAGGAATGGGTCTCATGAAATAACCCCGGCATAACAAGATATAAAAAATCTTAAAAAGATTACAGGACTGATCGATTTGAAAAATCAGTCCTGTTTTTTCTTTGTTTAATTTTGGTTTAAGTTATCCCCTTTACTATATAGCTGCAAACGAAAAAGGAGGAAAAACAAATGAACACTTTTGCCACAGGTATTTTAGACACGACTGCAGCTGCAGATATAAGCATGGCACAGTTCGCACTTGCGGGAGGCGTATCGCTTCTGCTCGGGCTGGTTATCGCTTTGACATACATGTACAACACAAGATTTACAAAGAGTTTCGTGGTGACTCTGGCGCTGCTCCCGGCGATCATATGCGTGATCATAATCATGGTCAACGGAAGCATCGGAACAGGGATCGCGGTGGCCGGCGCATTCAGCCTCGTCAGATTCCGTTCTGTTCCGGGTACAGCCAGAGAGATCTGCGCGATCTTCATGGCGATGGCGTCAGGTCTTATAGCCGGAACAGGATATATCGGAATAGCCGCGGTATTCACGGCCGTTATGTGTCTGGCATTCATGATCCTGAACAAACTCGATTTCGGAACAAAGCGGAATGCGGGAAAGTATAAGACCTTCAGGATCATGGTCCCGGAGGATCTGGACTATACGGCGATCTTCGATGATGTTTTCGCAGAGTTCACAAGCTCAAATGAACTGGTTCAGGTCAAAACGACCAATATGGGCAGTATGTTCAGACTGACATACGACGTGATCCTCAAAGATCCGTCAAGGGAAAAAGAAATGATAGACAGGATACGCTGCCGCAACGGCAATCTTGAGATCAACGTCTCATCACAGGCAACGGCGGCTACAGAGCTTTAGTAAAGGAGAAAACCATGCAGAATACAGAAAGAAGTAACAACAGGAAGATCAGCTGGAGAATCGCTAAAAAGCTTTCAGCTGCAGCAATAGCTATCATGCTTCTCTGCACTGGCTGCGCCGGATCCGCAGCAGCCGACACAGCTGACGCAGTTACAGAGAATACCGGAACAGTTCAGGTAAGCAATGCTGCTTCAAAGTCGGAGCAGTTTACCGAACGAGATCTTTCAGGCGACTATGATGAGAAAGAAGCAGTTAAGATCACACTCAGCGGCAGCAGCGCTTCAGCTGAATCAGGCGCCTCCGGTGTGACAATTGACGGAAGCACCATCACGATCAGCGCAGAGGGTACTTATATATTCAGCGGTTCCCTCACGGACGGTCAGGTCATTGTGGATGCAGACGATACGGCAAAGGTGCAGATCGTACTTGACGGAGCCGGCATCACAAGCAGCTCATCAGCGGCGCTTTATGTAAAGTCTGCAGATAAGGTCTTCGTGACAACAGCTTCGGGAACCGGCAGGTCACGGCATAGTCGGAAAGGACGATGTCAAGATCGCAGGAGGAAGCCTCGCGATCACAGCTGCAAAGCACGGAGTACAGGCCAATGACAGCGCCAGATTCGCAGCAGCAGATGTAACCATCGAAGCAGGAACGGACGGAGTCCATGTTTCGGACAATGCTGATGAAGAGACCGGAACAGCATCAGACAGTTATTTCTATATAGCAGATGGCGATATCAGGATCAACGCGGGCGATGACGGCATTCATGCTGATGCGCAGGCTCTTGTGGAGGGCGGCAGCATCACAGTCAGCAGTTCCTACGAAGGCCTTGAGGCGCTTGAGATAACTGTGAGCGGAGGAGATATAGACGTGACTGCAACTGACGACGGGTTCAACGCCGCAGGAGGCAATTCCTCATCTTCAGACAGTAATGCTTTTGGTGATGACGACTGGATGGGCGGCAAAGGCGGCTTCCCTGACGGCGGCGGGTTCAGTAACGGCGGCTCTGACGGCAATATCAGCATCAGCGGCGGCAGCATCAGGATCACTGCAGGAGGAGACGGAGTGGATTCCAACGGCTCCGTAGATATCAGCGGCGGAACTACTGTAGTACAGGGACCATCACAGGGCGACACATCCATTCTCGATCATAACGGAAGCGCGTCGATCAGCGGCGGCACCTTTATCGGAACCGGAGGCACGGGTATGGGTGAGAACTTTACCAGTGTTGAAAACCAGGGACTTATCACAGTCAGCACCGGAAGCCAGTCTGCCGGAACAACCGTGACCCTCACAGATGCTGACGGCAATGTGATAGCAGAAATCACTCCTGAGCTTGACTTTACAACGGTATACATCAGCACAGAAGATATGGACCCAAGCGGAACATATACACTGTCGGCGGGATCGTACAGTGAGACTCTGCAGCTGACGGACGGTGTGTACAGCAGCATGTCCGGCGGCGGAAGCGGGATGAGAGGAGGTCAGGAAAGATCCGGCAATGAAGAAATGCCGGGCGGTCCCGAAGCAGGACATTCAGGAATGAGACACGGCGGCGATATGAGCGGCGGCGAAGCTCCTGATATGATGCAGAATTAAGAAAAAGGGGGAAAAGGAAATGACATCCGGATATATAGCGGTTATACCGGCATATCAGCCGGACAGAAGAATGCTGGGAGTCATTGCAGACCTCGGCAAAGCGGGGATGGATGTCGTTCTGATCGATGACGGGAGCGGCCCGGAGTATGAGGCACTGTTCGCTCAGGCATGCGAAAGGCTGCCGGGGCGATCCGGAGGCTGCGTCACGCTTCTCACCCATGAGGAAAACAGAGGCAAGGGAGAAGCGATCAAGACGGGACTTGAGCACATCCGAAGTTCATGCGGCGGAAACAGCACGGTTATCGTCACAGTGGATGCTGACGGACAGCACATGACAGGAGATGTCATCAGGGCTGCGGGAGCTGCTGTTTCGAGTCCCGGGACGCTGGTACTGGGAAGCCGGGGGTTTGACAGTAACGTGCCCGTAAGAAGCCGCATAGGCAACAGCGTGACAAGAGGAGTTTTCAGACTCGTAACGGGCACTTTTGTACATGATACACAGACCGGACTCAGAGCATTCACAGCCGGCATGATACCTCAGCTGCTCGAGATCGGGGGCAGCAGATATGAATATGAGATCAATATGCTGATGGAGCTGTCCCGGTGTGGTATCCCGATCATAGAGGTGCCGGCACAGACGATATATATGGACGGCAACAGCTCATCACATTTTGACACTCTGAAAGATTCATTCAGGATATACAGGGAGATCGGCAGATATTTTGCCACTCACACTCTGAGAAAACTGCTCGGTTTTTCGGTCTCATCCTTCGTATCGTTTCTGATCGACTATGCACTGTACGCACTGCTGATTTTCTGCGGAGCAGGAATCATTGCGGCCAATATCAGCGCGAGACTTGTGAGCGCGACTGCAAACTATTCGATCAATCGCAGACTTGTCTTCCGAAGCAAAGCAAGTGTTCCGCAGTCAGCAGCCAGATATTTTGTCCTGGCAGCGATCATACTGGCAGGAAA
>ONHU01000098.1 GCA_900317675.1 uncultured Eubacteriales bacterium | reverse complement strand
TCATCCAGCCTGAAGATTTCCTTGTTGGCCCAGACATCGGCACTGTCTTTTGCCATATACATAGGCAGGTCGCCCATCAGGCTGATGCCGAGATCATTACAGTATTTCTTCAGATCATTCCACTGCACGCTGAAATAGTACTGATCCTTGGCGAGTTTCTCTATTCTGTCTGCGTGGTCCTTTGACAGTATATCGATCAGCTTGAGAGGTTCGCCGAATTTGTATTCATCCGGCCACTCGTACCATGGCTTTTCATCATGCATCTCCTTGAGGACTCTGTAGGATATGTATTCGCTGAGCCAGTCCGCATTATCTCTGCAGAACTCTTCATACCCTCTGTGATCCGGGAGTTCATCGCGGTTGATCAGAGCCGGATAGCCGGCAAAAGCAGCATAGCTTGAGTACGGTGATCCTCCTATCCCGGTCGGATTGAGCGGGAGCACCTGCCACACCTTCATGCCTGCCGATGCCAGATAATCCGCAAATTCCCTTGCAGGCGCTCCGAGCACAGGTGTTCCGAGGGAACTGATGTGACATATCACGCCTGCCTTTCTGCCGAGACTCGGAGCAGACGGCGCTTCGTCCTTGAGGCAGATGATCTTAGCGGAAAGCGGCTGCAGCTCTATTACGCCAAGCGATCCGTTTTTGTCAGGCTTGATTTCCTCAGATCTCAGAAGCTCCAGAGCATATCCGCACTTCGTTTCAGGTATGTCTCTCAGATCGGCTTCCGCCGTCCCGTAGCTTCTGCTGGCGAGCACCAGTATCCGCTCATCTTTTTCATCTGAACGGATAAAGGCAAATATATCATCGCTTATTCCGTATTTTCCTGACAGGATCTTGATCTCTCCGCCTTTCAGCACAGGATGCTCGTCGTATATCAGACCAAGCATGCGGTAATGATACCCAAGATCCAGGTTTTCATATTTCCACGGAAAACCGCTTCTGTTCTCAGGATCTGCTTTGCCTGTCAGACCTGCTTCATCTCCGTAATAAATGCACGGGACTCCCGGCAGAGTGTATTCAAGTGTCGAAAGAACTCTGACTTTTTTGACAGCCGCTTTGTAATCCTCGCTTGCTGCCATTGCAGTGATGATCCTCTCTCTGTCATGGCTTCCTATGAGATTGAGGGCTCCGTAGAAGTTTTCTTCAGGATAATTCTCTCTGAGACTTTCGATCTTCTCACCTGCATATCCCGAACCAATCGTATAGTTGATATAATCGAGCAGGATGTCCCTCAACGGATAATTCATCGTTCCGTCGAGTTCATCACCCATAAAGTACCTTCTGCGCTCTCCGTAGCTTATCTTGTTGGAAGCGTCCTCCCATACTTCTCCGATAAGAAGGCCATCCGGATCTGCAGCTTTGATCGTGCTTCTCGTCTGGGCGATGAATGAATCAGGCAGCTCGTCCGCGACATCCAGTCTCCAGCCGGAAGCGCCAATCTTCATCCAGTAGTCTATGACTCCGTCTTTTCCCAGTATGAACTTTCTGTAGTCTTCGTTGTTCTCATCGACCTCAGGCAGGTCTTCGACTCCCCACCATGAACTGTATCCGCACGGCTCGCTGTCATCGAATTTGTACCAGTTCCTGAATGGAGAATCCTCGTTGTGATAAGCTCCTTTCAGGCCGTTTCCTTCAGCCTGATTGTAAGTGCCGAAACGGTCGAAGTAAATGCTGTCAGCACCTGTATGACTGAATACTCCATCGAGAATGATGTGTATCCCTCTCTCCTTTGCTTCAGCAGCAAGATGCGAAAACTCCTCGTTTGTTCCAAGTGTCGGATCTATCTGATAATAGTCAGCCGTGTCATAGTGATGGTTGGAAGCAGATTTGAATACAGGATTAAGGTATATCCCGGTAACTCCCAGAGACTTGAGATAATCAAGCTTTTCCTCTATCCCCCGGAGACTTCCCCCGTAGATCGGCCACTCTGTTACCTTGCCGGAATCATCCCTGACATAATAGGCCGCCCTGTTCCAGTCGTCCTGTATGATCCGTTTCGTATCATCGCGTCTTGAGTTCACATCCCGGATCGCTTCTTCACATCTTTCTCTCCATTGTTCATCCCTGGAAAATCTTCCCGGGAATATCTGATACACGATCCCGTCGCGATACCACTCAGGTACTTTCGCTTCTTTGTAAACTGTGATCTGATAAGGCGGAACGTTGTCATCATCTGTCTCATAGTCAAAGTACAGTCTGCCTTCTCCTCCGGACATATCCGGAGTGTTGCCGTAATAAGCGATCCTGCGCTGATTATCATCTTCAGTATCATCGCAGAATTCAGCCGCGAAATAGTACCAGAGCAGTCCGCCGTTCTCCGGCGCATCGAAAGATGCCTCGTATCGGCATGCGCCGCTTACCATGGTCTCATGCATGTTTATTATCTGCGGCCGGGATTCTTCATCCTTTCTTACAAGAAGCTGCACGCTTTCAGGCATACAGTCTTCAAATTCTATGGCAAGCTCTATCCCGGTACCGACTTTTACGGCCCCGAAAGGGCTGCGGTATTTTAAATCTCTTGAGTTATGTATTATTTTCATTAAATCTCCTGATTAATTAAGGTTTTTATTGAACAAATCGGTTTAAAACGGATTTTTGACAAGTTTTCAGAGGATCAGAGCCTCTGTTTATGTATTTTTAACCGCTTTTCTTGCTAAAACTACAGAATTAAGCAAAAAATGACAAGGTTTTTGGATAAAAGCCTTGTCAATCCGTCAGAAATAGATGATTTGTTCAAGAATGCGTACTGTTTCTACGCCATTTTACTTAAACTGCAAGGTAATCAAGTCACTTTTAGATCGTAACATAAGGAAATATGCTACCACAGGCTGTCATAAAGCTCTCTGTATTTTTCTGCTGACTCTTCCCAGCTGAAGTTTCTTCCCAGCGCATTGAACTGAAGTTTTCTCCACGTATCCGGATGTTCGAACCACAGTTCAAGAGCAAGATCAACAGCCGCTCTGAGTCCGTTTGCATCGAAATCTTTGAATGAGAATCCGTCTGCGTTCTCGCCGGCATCCCAATAACCTGAAACGGTATCCTTGAGCCCTCCGGTCTCCCTTACAAGAGGCAGAGTAGCATATCTCATGGATATCATCTGCGCAAGCCCGCATGGTTCGAATTCAGAAGGCATCAGGAACACATCAGCGGCCGCATAGAATCTTCTTGAAAGAGGCTCGCTGAAAGTGATCCTCGCGGCGAAGTTCTCAGGATTGCGGTATGCAAAATCTCCGATCGCGTTCTCATATGAGTAGTCGCCTGTTCCGAGAACAATGACCTGCATGTTTCTTTCTTTGAATTCCGGCAGCAGTTCTGCAATAAGGTTGGCGCCCTTCTGAGTCGTAAGTCTGCTGACCATTGCAAACAGCGGTATATCAGGATCTTCCCTGAGTCCGAGTTCTCTCTGGAGCGCAAGCTTGGCTTCGGTCTTTTTCTCAAGACACCCGGCATCGAAATGCACAGGAATTGCCGGATCCTTTGCAGGGTCATAGCTGTTGTTGTTAATGCCGTTGATGATTCCGCTGAGCTTGTATTTTCTGGATGTGAAAAGACCCTCCAGGCCTTCGCCGTACCTTACTGTGCAGATCTCTTCAGCGTATGTAGGGCTTACAGTAGTAACTGCGTCAGAATAAATCACAGCGCCCTGCATGAAGTTGACAGCATCATTGTGTATCATCTGCCCTTCAGCCGGAGTTCCGCCAAGACCGAGGACATCATCGATCATGTTTCTGCCGTACTG
This sequence comes from uncultured Eubacteriales bacterium, assembly GCA_900317675.1. Lineage (GTDB taxonomy): Bacteria > Bacillota > Clostridia > Peptostreptococcales > Anaerovoracaceae > Crickella. The sequence continues at coordinate 1,804 of ONHU01000098.1, read as the reverse complement.
ACCCTGGAACTTCAGATTATGGATCGTGAAAACAGTCTTGATGCGGTCATAGATCTCTTCTCCCCTGAAGAGTTCTCTGAGGTAGACCGGGACAAGCGCAGTATGCCAGTCATTGCAGTGAAGGATATCCGGAGCATAATTTTTGCTGATGTGGCGGATCGTTTCAAGTACTGCTACCGAGAAGAAAGATACTCTTTCACCATCGTCGAATTCGCCATATATCCCGGATCTTCTGAAGTAGTATTCGTTGTCGAGGAAATAATATGTGATGCCGCCCTTTCTGAGGGTAAAAAGTCCGCAGTACAGACTTCTCCAGCCCAGTCTTACTTCATACTTCTTGACGAATTTCATTTTCTCTCTGTATTCGTGAGGAATAGAACTCAGAAGCGGAAGAATGACTCTCGCGTCGTATTTATCATTTTTGATATATGCCGGAAGTGATCCGAGCACGTCTCCAAGGCCTCCTGTCTTGATAAAAGGAACAGCCTCAAAAGCCGCGAATAATACTTTTGTTTTCTCTTGTTTCATGTCTGTTCTCCGTCCTTGGCCGGCTTAAAAAAGCCAGTCTCCCGCTTTGCGGGAAACTGGCTGTACTCTGTCCCGTACTAAATCGTCATGCCTTTTCCGATGATGATCGGCTCGCTGCCGGATCCGTAAAGCTTGACTCCGTCATTGATCGTAACGTATTTGTCACAGATAACATTATCAAGCACTACATCCTCCCCGATTTCGCAGTGCATCATGATTACGCTGTTTCTTACGATCGAACCCTTACCGATATTGACACTTCTGAAAATAGTGCTGTCTTCGACTTTTCCCTCAATTCTGCAGCCGGCAGAAATAGTGGAATTGCGTACGTCTGAATCAGGTGTGTAGAGTACCGGTGCCTCGTCCTGAATCTTGGTGAATATCGGTCTGACAGGGTTGCAGAATACTTCATTACGGATGCCGTAGTCTGTCATGCCCTTGTTGACTTCAAGAAGATCTGCTGTGCTGCTGATCTTGCCGAAGTATCCGCGGAATTCAAATGATCCGACATTGATCCTGTCCAGATTGTCTCTGAGTACATCGAACATATCCATATACTCAAGAGCTGCGAACCAGTCAAGGAAGTGGAGCATGAATTCTCTGTTGACGATGCAGCAGTCCATAAAGTAGCATGACCATCCTGATGATCCGTCTTTGAGTGCAGTGACCTTTCCGGCGTCATCAATGTCAAGGCAGTAGCCCTTGCCGGCGAGATCCTCGCCTCTAGGCATCTTTTTGTAAACCATTGTAAGATCTCTGCCCGACTCGCTGTGATGCTGAATGAGAGGCAGGAAATCAATATTATAAACATCAGAACTGCTTGAGATGATCACGAAGTCAGCATCATCTCTTTCGAAGAACTTGATATTTTTGAGCATATCTCTGATCAGGAATCTGCTCCCGCCTGACTGTACGCCGTACAGTGAACCAGGCATAAGGAAGAGCCCGCCTCTCTTGCGTCCGAGCGACCACGGGTTTCCGATACCGATATGGTCAATCAGTGAACCGGAATTGTACGGTGAGATAATGCCTACCGTAGTGATACCGGAATTTACCATGTTTGAAAGCGCAAAATCTATGAGTCTGTATCTGCCGCCGTATGGGAGTGAAGCCAGGGTCCTGTTCTCGGTCAGATCTCCGAAACCTTCACCCTTGTAGTTAGCGGAAATAAGTCCTATTGTCTTCATCTTATGTTCCTCCCTCTCTAAATCGACAGCTTTGAAGTGCCGTAAACTACTATCTTTCCATCCGGATCGCCGATCTCTGTTCTGTCATC
>ONHU01000100.1 GCA_900317675.1 uncultured Eubacteriales bacterium | reverse complement strand
TGCAATGCCTATGCAACAAGCCACTTGTATTTTTCCACACTGTAAAGCGGTACAAAAGGTATAAGGATCGGAGTGCTTCTGACGTAAGCCTGATATTCCGGATCCTCTCCATATGTTTTGTTCTGTCTGATCTCAAGACGTCTTGCGCCGCTGAACATAACGAAGATGATCCCGGCATATCCCGCGATCGCGGCAAGCCACTGCCAGAATCCGCTGTTTGATCCGATCCCGCTCAGCATCACGCCTGTCCAGAACATCATCTCCCCGAAATAGTTAGGACATCTGACGATCCTGTACAATCCTGTGTCAACAAACCTGTAAGGTGCTGTTTTTTTGGCTCTGCTCTTCTGCACATCAGCAGCAGTCTCAAGAAGAAGTCCTGCAGTCATCAGGGCAATACCGGCGATGACCCAGCCGTCGGTATTCTTTCCGTTGAGAAGTCTGAATGCCACAGGTGATGTCTGGCATGCGTACAGAAGGGATGCCGAGATCCATATTGCACACCTGGCAGCAAAACTCATTTCATTGCCGTCTTTGATCTCGCCCTTCATTTTCTTGCTGTATGAGCTCTTGCTGCCTTCTCTGACAGCAAGATACCCTCCAAGCCTGATCCCATAAAGGATGAAGAGACAGCACTGTATCAGCGTACCGGTGTCAGGACTTCCACGGAACATTGCTATCAGAACGATCCCGATAGCGGATACTGCGAAGCCGTATCCTATAGATATGAACCATACATACTTTTTGAAACCGATCGAACTGACAAGCATCGCTGCAATCAGCATGACTGCCATTACTCTCATATTAAACCTCCAGAATATACATACCGCTGACGTTGATGAGCTCCGTACCGTCAGGGTGATGTGTAACACGTTCAAAATTGCCGTATTCCATATGAACGTGTCCGTATAAGTGAAGATCCGGCTGCCACGTTCCTATGAGATCGTTGAAGCATTCAAAGCCCCTGTGAGGCAGATCATCAAGATCGCCGTGACCAAAACTCGGCGCGTGAGTAAGCAGGATACGGACATCAGCGGTTTCTCCGTCTTTTGCTTCGCCGGTCCGGCACAACACGCTTCCCAGTTTCATCCGCCGCGCGAGTCTTTTCACCCGGCGTCTCATCTCTTTTTCGGTATACATGTCGGGACCGTCATGATAGCGCATTGATCCGCCCAGCCCCGCTACTGTTATGATCCTGCCGGTTTCTCTGCCGGCAGAGCCTCTCATCCTGAATGAACTGTCACCATCCGTCAGGATGGCATCTCCTGTGAGCGGGTCTTCAGTTATCCGTACGGCCCTGTCCTCTATGCAGATGCATCCCTCAGGCGGATCGTTTTTATATCCGGTGTCATGGTTCCCTCTTACATAGAGACACGGTACGCACAGCATAGTCACCAGGAACTCCAGATAATCATGCTTCAGATCACCTGCTGACAGTATAAGACTGACTCCTTCGGTCAGCCTGCGCCCGGCTGTAGACCAGAAGTCCCACAGTTCCCTGGATTCAGTATCCGCTACACAAAGGATCTTCATTTTACTCCGCTGACACTTACTGTCGCCCGCGCTTCATCGTTCAGAGCGTCCGCATCCGGTATTTCTCCGATGATGTTTTCATTCAGCCAGTTCATGGTGATGACATCCATACTCGAAAGAGGAGGATCATTTTCCTTTCTCACAATTCCGTTCTGGCTTTTGAGTTCTCCGTCAAAAGGATTGAACATGCCTGACATGATGCTCGACCTGAGTACGCTGATCATCTGCTTTGTGCCGGCAGGAAGCCTGTCGCTGAGCTTTATATCCACAGCGCCTGAGATCATGCCCCACCAGTAGTTCGTCGCCTGATCCTTACGGTCAACTCTGCTTGCATGGTAATTCCCTTCGAGAATCGTCTTGACGATGATCTCGTACAGCTTTCCCCATTTCCAGATAGGGGCCGCGAGATTGCTGACCTTGAACTGGCCCGAGAGATCGGTTCCTTCTCCCGGAGAGGCTTTTTCAACATAGCAAAGACCGTAAGCGTTGCTTCCGTCTATATTGTGAGTCGAATCTATGGCTGAGATAACATGGATACCGCGTCCCTGCATATCCCACCACCAGTTCGCGTTCTGGCGTGTCGACCATTCCAGATAAACCTTTGCCTTCGGGTCAGTCATCGCTGCTCCGATCGCAAAAGCATTGATCCCGGCAATCGTTCCGTAGATCGGGTAGTCGGAGCAGTATCCTATCATATGGCTTCCGTCCCCTGCGGAGTAGATGCCCGCAATGACGCCTGCAAGGAATTTTGCTTCGTACAGCTTAGCATAATATGTACGCACTGCCTGATGGGCAAGATTTACCGAGCAGTTCAGGAAATGGACATCTTTGTACCTGATAGCCGCTCGCAGCGCTTCGTCCATCTGTCTTGGGGATGTCGTGAAGATTACCGCTGCTCCCCAGTCAGCTGCAGCATCGATGGCCGTCTCCACATCACCGTATTCTCCGCAGCCTGACGGCGCTCTTCCCGGAGCCGTGCTGCCGCCGCGTCTGTGTCCGGTGCACCCGGCAAAAGCTTTTGTCTGTACGAGTCCTCCGTAGGATTGTTCGAGTCTCAGTCTTCCGGCTTCATGATTGTATACCCAGTCTGAATCCTCAGGCAGCCAGTCATAGATAAAAGCTGCCTTGAGCGGGTGTTTCTCTGAGTACGAGATCTGCGGGATAACCTTGCCGAGAAGGGATCCCGGCCTTGTGATCAGTCCGCTGGTCTTGGTGATCAGTCCGCCTGCTTTTATCGCGTCGTCAGATGATTCAACGAGAGACACATTTTCCCTGTTGTTGGCGGTCAGGAGTTCTTTCCTGATCCTTTTAAGTCTCTTGTCCAGTTCCTTTCCGGGATGCACACTGAGAGCGTCTCTGGCAAATATCCTCAGATAGATAACGAATAAATCTCCTGTCGGTTTATCGGAAATGTCATCCTCAAGCTCATGGACTGTCTCGGAAAAACGCCAGTACGTAGACCGGAGAGACTTGACCAGGTCCTCAGGCCACTTTTCCGCATTTTTTCCTATCTGCATTCCGAGAAGTCTGGCTATTTCAGTATATGAACCCGGCTGGGAGCATACTATATCGTAAACAGGCGCCACTCTGTAGAAATCCAGGAATTCTGCATACGCGGGATTTTCATCCAGAACCTTTTTTACCGGTATGATACGGACCACATCTGCTGTGATCGAAGGCATCCCGAGGAATCTGCTGACAGATACCCTCTTATTGCCTTCCAGAACGTAAAACTTGTGAAGATACTCATAAGCCCTGATCGGGCTGTTGAAGCCTTCGTTCATCTGGGCCTGATACAGGTTGCTCCACTTTGCGGCAAACTCAGTGTCCGGCGCAAGAAGAGGCATGAATCCCGGCGCAAATGAATTCTGTCTTGCCTGGGTCTTGGTTCCTTCGATCAGTTCGACAGGGATCTCCATGAGTCCGAGTTCCTGTCTTGACATAGTCTCATTACCCGGAAGTATATCGTCAAGAGCCGGCAGATACGGATAATCTCCCGCAGCCAGTCTCGCTTTGTATTCTTTTTCTCCTGCCTTGCGGGCCTTCAGATATTCATCGATCATATAAGTATTTCCTGCTTTTCAATCTGTTTTGCTCGTTGTATGTTAGCCTCTTTGAGTCTTAAAGTCAACCGGCCGTCATTAAGAGGAGTTGCTCAGCACAAAAAGAGAGTCGCATGAAGCGACTCTCTATGATGATCGTTGATGCTACGCCTTAGCAGCATTCTCAGCTGCCTTCTTAGCCTTAAGAGCTTCGATCTGTTCCGGTGTCAGCTTTGGTGCTGCCGGCTTTGCTGCCTTTGCCTTCTTGGCTGCCGCGACCTTTTCGGCCTGCTCCTTTGAAGGGAGCTTCTTGAAGCTGTTGATTGCTCCGGTCGGACAGACTGCTGCGCAAAGTCCGCAGGACTTGCACTTAGCAGGGTCGATCTTAGCCAGATTGTTCTCAACATGGATCGCATCGAAGTTGCAGACTGTTGTGCACTTCATGCAGCCGATGCATGCGTTGTCGCAGTTCTTGCGTGCAACAGCGCCCTTGTCTGTGGATGAGCACAGAACGTGCACCATGTTCTTTTTAGGAACAAGATCTATGATCTTCTGCGGGCAGACGCTTGCGCATGCGCCACAAGCCACGCAGTTTTCTCTGTTGACCTTAGCAATACCGTCTACGATACCGATCGCGTCAAACTGACAAGCATTGACGCAGTCTCCGAGACCGATACATCCGTACATACATGCGTTAGGAGAAGAGAACCAGCCCTTTGCTCCCTTGCAGGACTGAAGACCCTGCCACTCAAGAACTGTACGTCTTGCATTGCATGTACCGTTGCACATTACCTGTGCAGCCTGAGGTTCTGAAGCTCCTGCCGATCTGCCGAGGATCTCAGCGATCTGAGCTGCTACAGCCGCACCGCCCGGTGAGCACTTTGTGCAAGGAAGTCCTTCGTCAGCTACAAGGTTGGATGCATAGTCATCGCATCCGGCGAATCCGCATCCGCCGCAGTTGGCGCCGGGAAGTACCTCTCTGACCTGTGTGACTCTTTCATCCACTGCTACATGGAATACTTTGGAAGCGAAGACCAGAAGTCCTGCGCAGACAAAACCGATAACTGCTACTAACAGTACAGGTGTCATAACATTAGCCATTAGTACACCTCCTTACTGGAACATTCCGGTGAAGCCCATGAATGAAAGCGCCATGATGGAAGCAGCTACGAGAATGATACCTACTCCCTTGAAAGGTGTAGGAATGCCTTCTGTACTGTAAAGCTTCTCTTCACGAATGCCGGCAAACAGGACCATAGCTACCATGTAGCCAACGCCTGCTCCGAATGCATAAACAACGGACTGCACGTAAGTATAGCCATAACTGATTGCGTTGATCGTTGCACCGAGGATCGCGCAGTTTGTAGTGATCAGCGGGAGGAAGATACCGAGAGCTTTCTGGAGAGCCGGGAGGTACTTCTTCATGAACATCTCTACGAACTGAACGAGTGCAGCGATTACGAGAATGAATACTACAGTCTGCAGATATCCGATCTCGAATTTGTTGAGGAGCTGCATTACAGGCCATGTAACGAGTTCAGCGATAACCATTACGAAGACTACCGCGCCGCCCATACCTACAGATGAGCTCATCTTGTTGGATACTCCGAGGAATGAACAGATTCCCAGGAACTGCGACAGTACGAAGTTGTTAACGAGGACTATCGCCATAAAGATTACTATAAGGTTTACCATTATGTGTGTCCTCCTTTCTATACTGCCGGTGCAGCCTCAGCTGCCTTCTTAGCTTCGCATCGGACAGAGTCCGCAGCTGAAACCTTTTGCCTTGAGAGCCTTGCCCTTGGTAGCTGCCTGGATGATAGCGATCAGCACACCGAATACGAAGAATCCACCCGGAGGCAGGTTGAAGAATCCGATGGAGAAGTTCGGAATGATCGTGAAGCCGAGCAGGCATCCTGTTCCGAAGAATTCTCTGATAGCGCCCATTGCAGCGAGTGCAAGTGTGAATCCGAGTCCCATACCGATACCATCGAACAGTGAATCGATCACAGTGTTCTTGTTAGCAAACGCCTCAGCTCTTCCGAGGATAATGCAGTTTACTACGATCAGAGGGATGAATACTCCCAGAGCCTTATTGATTTCCGGCGCGTAAGCCTGGAGCACAAACTGTACCAGTGTTACGAATCCGGCAATTACTACGATGTAGCAAGGGATCCTGACCTTGTCAGGAATGACCTTACGAAGCATCGATATTACGATGTTGGAGCAGATCAGTACTGCTGTAGCTGAAAGTCCCATTCCGAGCGCGTTGATCAGTGATGAAGATGTAGCAAGGAACGGGCATGTTCCGAGCAGGAGCACCAGTACCGGGTTCTCCTTGATGATACCGTTCGTCAGTATCGAGAGTTTGCTTTTCTTTTCCATTACTTAACACCTCCCATCGCTCTGTACTGCTCCAGGGCGCAGTATACAGCTTTATGGACTGCGCCGGATGAAACAGATGCTCCGGTTACTTCAACTACGTTGTCAACGTGGTCTTTGATAACCTCGCTGCTGAGCTGATCGAGTCCGACATACTGGCTGAGGTGTCCCGGATCCTGTGCTTTGGTTCCTACACCCGGGGTGTCAGCATGTTCAGTTACCTTGACGCCTGTGATTGCTCCGTCCTTGTCGATACCCACCATAGCTGTCAGAAGACCGCCGTAGGAGTTGGACTTAACAGTAACTACCATTCCTGCGCCGTTGTCAGCTGTGAATGCGTCTACAGCATATACTTTGCCAGGCTCGAGTTCGAAAAGCTCTGCTCCGCTGTCACTGAAGTTGTCAGCGTCAGGAAGAAGCTCCATTCTTGCCTCGCTTGCTGCCTTTGCTGTGTTCTCATCAATGATTGGCTTGGTGATGCCGTATGTGAATGCCAGAGCGAAGGTTACTACGAAGCATATGATTACGAGTACCAGAATAGGCGAGATGAATTCCTTGAATGCGCTGTTTTTATTTTCCATTCTTAGCACCTCCCTCCTTCAGGTAGAACTTGTAGGACAGGTTGTTAAGCAGCGGTGTGCAGATGTTCATCAGCAGGATCGAGAAGGA
>ONHU01000102.1 GCA_900317675.1 uncultured Eubacteriales bacterium | reverse complement strand
CTCGGGCTTTACGGAGAACCGGAAAAAGTAATGGCATCGCTTGGAGACATCTGCAAAGGGACTGCGGCGGAGGCTGAAGTGGACGAACTTCAGGATGTACTGGATAATCTTTTTGCTGAAGGACCTGACAGCCGCATAATTCTAGACTTTTCGATCATTGGCGATACGAATTACTACAATGGCATGGCGTTTGAGGGCTATATTGACGGCATTCCTGAATGCGTACTGGTCGGCGGAAGATATGACAAACTGATGCACAAGATGAAGAAAAAGTCGCGCGCGATAGGTTTTGCGGTATATCTGGACACTCTGGGACTGCTTGGCAGGACGGCCGGAGACCAGGCGATAGAATCATTCTTCAGCAACCAGGCATGATACAAGAGGGCGGAAAATTGGCAACGATGATAAACGTAGCTCTCCCAAAGGGGAGACTTGGAGAAAAAGTATATAAAATGTTCGAAGACGCAGGCTATGGCTGCCCGGACATCTTCGAGGGACGCAAGCTCGTATTCGAGAGCAGAGACGCGTGCATCAGATATTTCTGGGTAAAGCCTTCGGATGTACCGATCTACGTTGAACGCGGTGCGGCGGATATAGGGGCATGCGGGAAGGACATCCTGCTTGAGTACTCACCTAATGTATATGAGCTCAGGGACCTCGGCATAGGCAAGTGCCGCATGGTAGTCGCTGCGCCGAAAGGCTTCACAGATGACTCTGAGTATCCGCTCAGGGTGGCGACAAAGTTCGTAAATATAGCACAGGATCATTACGCTTCAGTCGGAAGAGATATAGACATCATAAAGCTGAATGGGTCGATCGAGATCGCCCCGATCCTCGGCCTGTCTGATGTCATAGTGGACCTGGTCGAGACCGGGACTACACTCAGAGAAAACAATCTCGTAGTATATGAGGAGATAATGGACATAAGCGCCAGACTCATAGCAAACAAGTCCGGCTACAATTTCAAGAGCGAAGCCATCAACACTTTGCTCGAAAGAATGTAAAATAAACGCCGGAGGAGGAAAGAAATGATAAGAATCATGAATTATTCGGAGGTTACGGCTGATGAGATCTTCGCAAGATCGGAACCTACAGCTGATGTCTCGGATATAGTAGCTTCAATAATAGATGATGTAAGGAAGAATGGCGATGACGCCATAATCCGCTATGCTGCGAAGTTCGATGGCATCGATCCTGAGAATTTCAGCCTCGAGCTCAGCGAAGAGGAAAAAGAAGAAGCTCTCCGGAGACTCGATGAGGAAGACAGCGGATTTATCGAAGTGCTGAGAAAAGCGGCTGCCAATATCGAAGCTTTCCACAGAAGGCAGGTCCGCAGCAGCTTTATCATCAATGAAAAACCGGGGATCATCATCGGACAAAAGATCATGCCGATGGAGAGGGCAGGACTCTATGTGCCGGGCGGCACCGCAGCCTATCCTTCGACAGTACTCATGGATTCGATCCCGGCCCTCATAGCAGGAGTCAGCGAGATCATTATGGTGACTCCTCCTAATGCGGACGGCACCCTCGGCCCGGCGATCGTGGCTGCAGCAGCGGTCGCTCAGGAGACAGTGCAGGGCAAGGGAAAAATCCGCATTTTTAAGACAGGAGGCGCACAGGCTATAGCAGCCCTCGCATACGGGACTGAGTCCATCCCTGCAGTCGACAAGATAGTCGGACCGGGAAATGCTTTTGTCGCAGAGGCAAAACACCAGGTCTACGGCAAAGTTTCCATAGATATGATTGCAGGACCAAGCGAGATACTTGTGATCTCCGACGGCAAGAGCGATCCGGAAATAGTCGCAGCGGATATGCTCTCTCAGGCAGAGCACGACAAAAACGCCAGCGCTGTGCTCGTGACAGATTCTGCCGAGCTTGCAAAAGCAGTTGCTGAGTCGATAGAAGAGCAGCTTGGCAGACTCGAAAGAGAGGCAATCGCGAGACCATCCATAGAAAACAACGGCAAGATCATAATCGCCGAAAACATACAGCAAGCGATAGAAATATCCAACGAGATCGCACCTGAGCACCTTGAGCTTTGTGTCGATGATCCGTTCGATATCCTCGGAAGTGTCAGGCACGCAGGATCTGTTTTTCTCGGAAGGAACTGTCCTGAAGCCCTCGGAGACTACTTCGCGGGACCTAACCACACACTTCCTACGAGCGGGACAGCGCGCTTCTCAAACCCGCTGTCAGTAGACGATTTTGTCAAAAAAATGCAGTATACTTACTATACCGGCGACGCACTGTCAGACGTTGCTGAGGACATCGCAGCATTCGCCTGTAAGGAAGGACTTACAGGTCACGCAAGAAGCGTACTGATTCGCAGCGAAAAGAAGTAAGACAGGCTTGCCGGAAGCATGTTATTATAGATAGCGGAAACATGCGTATTATTTAAAAGGAATACGGACTATGAGCAGATTTCTAAGCAGTAAATTCGACAATCTGGAGCCATATACTCCCGGTGAGCAGCCGAAGACACAGATCCTGACAAAACTCAATACCAATGAATCGCCATTTCCTCCTATCCCGGAGGTGGCGGAGGCAGTCAGGGAAGCAGCGCTTTCGCTTCAGCTGTATCCGGATCCGGACAGCACAGAGCTCCGCAGGCAGATCGCCCGTGTAATGGAAGTCGATCCGGATCAGATCATATGCAATAACGGATCGGACGAGACTCTGTATTTTGCGTTCATGGCATACTGCGACAGCGGCAAGCCGGCGGTATTCCCTCAGCTGACATACGGTTTTTATCCTGTTTTTGCGGAAATTACCGGGATCAACTACAGGGAGATCCCTCTGAAGGAAGATTTCAGCATCGATCCGGAAGACTACTATGATGCAGGCGGCACGATCTTTATCGCCAATCCGAACGCGCCGACGGGTGTGCCTCTGAGCAGAGCCCAGATCGAAGACATCCTTCAGCACAATCCGGACAATGTTCTGATCGTCGACGAGGCATATGTGGACTTCGGAACTGAAACGGCGATACCTCTGGTGGACAAGTATGACAACCTTCTGGTTGTCCAGACTTTCTCCAAATCCAGATCGATGGCGGGCATGAGGCTTGGCTACGGGATCGGAAGCAAGGAGATCATTGCGGATCTCAACGCGATCAGATACTCGACCAATCCGTATAATATAGACAGACTGGCGATGGCGGCCGGGATAGCTTCGCTTGAGCACGATGAGGTCAACCGCGCTCACTGCAGGACTGTCATGGACAACAGAGAATATACAGTGGATGCGCTGAAAGAGCTGGGTTTCGAGATGACAGACTCGACAGCGAACTTTATATTCGTGAGACATCCTGAGGTTGACGGCGGCGTGATCTTCCGCAAACTGAGGGAAAGAGGCGTAATAATCCGCCACTGGGACAAACCGCTGATAGCTGACTACAACAGGATCACGATTGGTTCCAGAGATCAGATGGACATACTTCTCAGAGAGGTACGCGAAGTCCTCAGAGAAGAGCTGCAGTAACAGCAATATTTTGAAAATAAACGCTGCGGCAGCACAACGGAGGAGCTGCTGCGGCACAACAGTTATATACAAAACACATAGGTTTCACGGAGGAAACGAGATGAGAACTTCTGAAATCAGCAGAGTAACTGCGGAGACTGACATTACCCTGACACTGGATCTTGACGGAAGGGGAGCAAGCGACATCGATACAGGCGTAGGCTTTCTCGACCACATGCTGACTCTTCTTGCAAAGCACGCGAGATTTGATCTCTCGGTGAACGCGAAGGGCGACAATTATGTGGACGATCACCACACTGTAGAGGATGTCGGTATCGCGCTGGGACAGGCATTTGCTGAAGCCGTCGGCGACAAAAGAGGCATCTGCAGGTACGGAGACAGCATCGTCCCTATGGATGAAGCGCTCATCCTGACGGCGATCGACATCTCCGGCAGACCGCACCTGTCTTTTGAACTGAAGATCCCTTCGGAAAAAGTCGGAACTTTCGATACGGAGCTCGTAGAGGAATTCTGGCTGGGATTTGTCAGAAATGCCGGCGTGACACTCCACATCAGACAGCTTGCAGGAACCAACTCGCATCACATCATCGAGGGAGCGTTCAAATCCGCCGCGCGCACGCTGAGGCAGGCCGTATCGCAGGATCGCGGTTTTGCAGGTGAGATACCGTCCACAAAAGGGCTTTTATAGGAGGTACAGATGGTAGCGATAATTGATTACGGAGTCGGGAATCTATTCTCCCTCAAAAGCTCTCTGAAGGAGATCGGCGCTGAAGCGGTAGTGACCGCAGATGAAAAGGTGATCGCCGGATGCGACAGGATCATCCTTCCGGGTGTCGGAGCCTTTGAAGATGCCGCCAGAAAACTGAGAGAATCGGGGATGGCGGAAGTCGTGAAGAGAGAAGCTGCGGCAGGCAAGCCGATGATGGGCATCTGCCTTGGCATGCAGCTGATGTTCGACAAAGGATTTGAGTACGGCGAGCATGAGGGGCTCGGGCTGATCCACGGAAACGTGCGCCCGATCTCTGACGTGATACCTGAAGGCTACAAGATCCCTCACATCGGATGGAATCTGCTGAAATTCAAGAAGGCATCACCGCTCTTCAAGTATATTGATGAAGGCGATTATGTATATTTTGTTCATTCCTACTACGCTGCGGACTGTGATGAGTCCGTGCTGGCTGTGACCGAGTACGGAGCCGATCTGACAGCAGCCGCTGCAAACGGCAATGTCTACGGCTGCCAGTTCCATCCGGAAAAGAGCGGAAATGTCGGAATGAAGATACTCAAAGCATTTATGGAACTCTGATAGATGCTTCAGATGAAAGGTAAGACTGATGCTGATATATCCGGCTATAGATCTATATGAAGGCAAGGCGGTCAGGCTCTTCAAGGGAAGATATGACGAGATGACCATATACAGCAATGATCCGCCTGCGATTGCGCGGGATTTTGCTCAGGCGGGAGCGACCAGGATACATGCGGTCGATCTTGAAGGGGCAAAAGACGCCACTATGCCGAATTTTGAAACGGTCCTGGCGATCAAAAGGGCGGCCGATGAGGCTGTCAGGGCGAAGTGCGCTGCAGAAGGAAGACCGATTGAGAATGCTTTTGTCGAGATCGGGGGAGGCATCCGTACAGATGAGGCCATAGCTGCTTATCTACTTCTGAAGCGTTCGGTGGCGAAATACGGCGAACGCATCGCGGTCGGAATAGATGTCCGGGACGGATATGTCGCGATCAGCGGATGGACCGAGCTTTCAGAATACCGGCTCGGGGAATTCGCGCAGATGATGCAGGACATCGGAGTCAGAACGATCATCTGCACCGATATTTCAAAAGACGGAGCCATGAAAGGGACTAACCGCGAGCTCTACCGCGAACTTTCGGAGACTCTGGATATAGATATAACCGCATCCGGCGGTGTTTCGACGATCGAGGATGTCGAGGCTCTGGCTCAGCTGGGCATACACGGAGCCATCATAGGAAAAGCATATTATACAGGCGCGATCGATCTCGCTGAGGCGGTGCGCATAGGAGAAGAAAAATGATAACCAAGAGAATCATCCCTTGTCTGGACGTCAAAGACGGAAGAGTCGTAAAGGGCGTCAACTTCGAGAATCTGGGCGATGTTGCTTCGC
>ONHU01000103.1 GCA_900317675.1 uncultured Eubacteriales bacterium | reverse complement strand
ATCGGACTTCGTACTATTGTTTACTATTTCTGCACAACAGCATTCGCTATCACTATAGGTCTTATTTTCGCTAACCTGTTCAAGGGAACATATAAAGTTCTGCAGACTTCAGACCTCGCTTATGAGGCAGCTGAGCCTACAAGCTTTATGGACACTATTGTCAACATCTTCCCGTCCAACCTGTTTGCCCCTATGGTAGAGTCTTCGATGCTTCAGATCATCGTTATTGCTCTGTTCGTAGGATTCGGAATCATTATTGCAGGTGATAAGGCTAAGCTTTTCAGTGACTGGATCGACAGCGTTTATGAAGTATTCATGGTCATCATGCGCGGAATCATCAAGGTCACACCTATCGCGGTATTCTGCCTGATCACACCGGTTGTTGCTGAAAACGGACCTCAGGTGCTCGGCTCACTCGCTATGGTACTCCTGACAGCATACGTGGCTTACGCTGTGCATATGTTCTTCACATATTCGCTGGCAGTCAAGTTCCTCGGTCATTTCAGCCCTGCAAAATTCTTCAAGGGAGCTATGCCTGGATTCCTGTTCGCGTTCTCCAGCACCTCCTCCATCGGAACTCTTCCTGTATCGATGGAGTGTGTTGAGAGCATGGGCGGCCGCAAGGACGTAGCAAGCTTCACTCTCCCGCTTGGCGCTACGATCAACATGGATGGTACTGCTATCTATCAGGGTGTATGCGCAATATTCATTGCGAGCTGCTTCGGAATACATCTGACATTCAGCCAGATGATCACAATCGTACTGACAGCTACACTTGCTTCTGTTGGTACAGCCGGAACACCTGGCGCCGGAATGATCATGCTCGCTATGGTGCTCCAGAGTGTCGGACTGCCGGTTGAAGGTATCGCTCTTGTAGCCGGCGTTGACCGTATCTTCGATATGGGCCGTACCGGCGTCAATGTAGTAGGCGATATGTCTGCTGCAATGATCATTTCAGATTACGAGAACAGAAGAGAAGCTAAGGAAGGCAAAAAAGCTCAGTAAAAACGATACTTCATTCTTAATTTCAGACATCTGATTTGTTACAGACGGCTGCGCATCCGGCGCAGCCGTTTTTTGATAGGTGTATGTGGTATAATAACAGAGTCGGAAAAAAGAGTATGGGACGGAGAATCGGTTTTTGATGATGAAAAGGGGAGCATTATGGATAAAAATATCGTTAAAAGAAATGACCTGCTTGCGCAGAAAGTTATAAAAGGGCTGAAATCACGCAATATGACAGGCTACTATGCGCATGACAGAGAGGAAGCTGTAAAGATAGCGCTGGATCTGATTCCGGAAGGCAGCAGCGTGACAATGGGCGGAGGTATGAGTGTCCATGAGATCGGTCTTGTCGGAGCGCTCAAGAACGGAAATTATGATTTTATCGACAGGGATGCTATGGAGGACAAGAGAGCAGCAATGCTTGCAGCATATGATGCGGATTTCTTCCTCTCAAGCGCGAATGCCATGACTGAAGATGGTGTCATAGTCAATATAGACGGAAATGCCAACAGAGTCTCGGCTATAGCACAGGGACCTAAGAAGGTCCTGTTTATCGTCGGAATGAACAAGATCTGCAGTGACACGGATGGTGCGATGAAGAGAGCGCGCAATGTTGCGGCGCCGATCAACGCGCAGCGCTTCGGACTGGAAACTCCGTGCAGCAAGACCGGCGCGTGCCTGAACTGCAAGTCGCCTGACACGATATGCTGCCAGTTTCTTATCACAAGATACTCGCGTCATGAGGACAGGATACATGTGATCCTGGTCAATGACACACTCGGATTCTGATAAAGGAGATAGCGAATGCCTCTTGAAATCATTCGTAATGACATAACCAAAGTAAGTGCCGATGCCATAGTCAACACGGCGAATCCTCATGTCGCTATAGGTCCCGGAACGGATCAGGCGATCTATGAGGCTGCCGGCGCAGATAAACTGCTCGCAGCGCGTGCGAAAATCGGTGAGCTGAAACCGGGGCAGGCGGCATATACGCCTGCTTTCGGACTACGCGCCGGTCATATTATCCATACTGTCGGACCTGCATGGAGAGGCGGACATTTCCATGAGAGGGAGACGGCAGCTTTGTGCTACAGAAACAGCCTCAGGATCGCAGATGAACTCGGCTGTGAAAGCACAGCCTTCCCGCTGATCTCTTCAGGAACATACGGATTTCCCAAGGATGAGGCTCTTAAGATCGCGATAAGTGAGATCAGCTCGTTTCTGATGGGACATGATATGACGGTATATCTTGTCGTCTATGACAGAGAATCCTTTGTCATCTCGAGCAAAGCTTTTTCCGGCGTGAGGTCGTACATAGAAGAGCACGATGTGATGCCGCCTGTATCGCGCAGAGAAAGGTCGCAGCGCCGGGCCACCGGAGCTTTTCCTTCTGCAGAATTCTATGAAGAATCGTACCGCTTGGAGAAGTCGGTCCTTATGGATCAGTCTGCAGAAAAGGCTGTCCCGGAAAGCTCTGCCGGAGGCTTTGCGGATTATGAAAAAGGCTTCATAGGAGCACCTGCGCTTGAAGGGAAGAAAAAAAGATTCAGAGCTCTGTCTCTTGAGCAGATACTCAAAAGAAGAGGCGAGACCTTTCAGCAGAAGCTTCTGAGGACGATCGACCGGAAGGGTATGTCTGATCCGGAGGTATATAAGAGGTCGAATATAGACCGTAAGCTTTTTTCCAAAATACGCAGTGATGTGAACTATAATCCGTCCAAAAGGACGGTGATGGCTCTCATCATAGGCCTGCAGCTCAATCTGGATGAAGCAACGGACCTGCTGCAGAAAGCCGGTTATTCCTTCTCGCCGAGCAGTGTATCGGACCTTACGGTAAGATACTGTATTGAGCAGCAGATCTATGATATACACGAGATAAACTGTTATCTTTTCACCTTCGGAGAGAAAACACTGGGAGCATAGATATGCAGATAATCTGCCTGTGACCCTTTTGCAGATGTCGCCTGCAAGGCGACCATTCCGTCCTCCTGTTTTGTTATCTTATGTTCAGAAAGTATAACTGAAACACAGAGACAGGAGGCAATACAATGAAAAAGGGACTTACAGAACTGGTAATGATACTCGACAGAAGCGGATCGATGTCTGGTCTTGAGAAGGACACTATCGGCGGTTTTAACAGCATGATAGAAAGACAGAAGAAAAACGAAGGCGAGGTTTTCGTGTCAACGGTGCTGTTCGATGACGAGTCAGAGGTAATCTATGACAGAGTGGACATCAGACGCATAGAGCCGATGACAGACGAGCAGTATTATGTCAGAGGCTGCACAGCGCTTCTCGATGCAGTCGGAGGAGCGATCAGACACATAGGCAACATCCACAAGTATGCCAGAAAAGAAGATATTCCTGAAAAGACCATTTTTGTTATCACTACAGACGGACTTGAGAATGCAAGCCGCAGATATACTTATGGAGAAGTCCGCCGTCTGATCGAAAATCAGAAGAAAAAGTACAACTGGGAATTTATCTTTCTGGGCGCGAATATTGATGCCGCGAGGGAAGCTGCCAGGTTCGGCATACATCCAAGCAGAGCAGCTACATATGAGGCTGATATTGAGGGAACCTGCCTCAACTATAAGGTAGTCTCAGACGCAGTCACCCGTATGAGAGCATGCGATACGGTCCGGATGGGTGCGATATTTGAAGAAGAGGATGTCCTGGCACCAATCAGGGCGCTGCACAGAAAGAAGAATTCTGGAAAACACTGACCGGATGGCCGCGCGGCCGTACGGCATGACATGAACGGATAATGAATACAGATACGACCTCTGCCAATGAAAAATACATACTTGTCGCTGTTGCAACGGGCGATGAAGATGCTGCGTGGGATTCTCTGGATGAGCTTGCAGATCTTCTCGACACAGCCGGAGGAACCGTGAGCTGCCAGGTAGTTCAGAATCTGGACCATCCTGACCGGGCGACATACATCGGCAAGGGAAAAGCGCTGGAACTGCGTGAAATGGTAAGCATTCAGGAAGCTGACGGGATCATATGCGACGATGAGCTGTCAGCTTCCCAGATGAGGAATCTGTCTGAGCTGACGGATACTAAAGTGATCGATCGAACGACCCTGATCCTGGATATTTTTGCTTCTCATGCCAAAACCAGAGAAGGGCGGCTTCAGGTGGAGATCGCTCAGCAGAAATACAGATACGCAAGGCTGCGCGGCATGGGTGAAGCTCTGTCAAGGCTCGGCGCAGGGATAGGCACCAGAGGACCGGGCGAGACTAAGCTGGAGACGGACAGACGTGTGATCCAGAAGCGAATCAGCAAGCTCTCTGATGAGATCGAAGCGATGAAGAGGGCAAGGGACACTGCCCGCAAAAAGCGTTCCGACAGTCCTCTGCCGGCTGCGGCGATTGTCGGATACACAAATGCAGGAAAATCCACGCTTCTTAACCGGCTGACGGGTTCAGACATGCTTTCGGAAGACAAGCTGTTTGCTACTCTTGACCCGACGACGAGAGCGGCACTGCTTCCTGACGGACAGAAAGTGCTTTTTACTGACACTGTAGGATTCATAAACAAGCTGCCGCATAATCTGGTGGATGCCTTCAGGAGCACTCTGGAGGAGGCCGGATATGCGGATATCATACTGCATGTCATAGATGCTTCAGATCCTCAGGCTGAGATGCACCGCAAGGTCGTATATGATACACTCAGGGACCTTGATATCAGCGGCAGACCGGTCATAACCGTCTGGAATAAAGCAGACCTGATATCAAAGGATGAGGTTTTCAGGGATTTTGACTCAGACGCATCTGTCAGGATATCTGCACGGACAGGTGAGGGGATAGGAGATCTCTGTGAAACCGTCGCGAAGATCCTGAGAGAGAACCGGATTTTCATAGACAAGATCATCCCCTACAGCGAGGCGGCGCTTGTGGCCAGGATACGTACTGCCGGTCAGCTCATAAGTGAGGAATACGAGGAAAACGGTATTCACGTCAGGGCATATGTACCCGCGAGCATGAATATACATTGAGATCACACAACACAGCGCGGAATGATATATAATGATCAGGCAGTTTATTGTTTTCAGGAGGATAGAGAATTGAAAAAAAGTATAAGTTTTGTGCTCGCAGCAGTTCTTGCTATTGCCATGATGATGGTGACATCGTGTGAAAAAACGGATTTTGTATTCACTTCGAAATCAGATACCCTGATTACCCTCGAGACGCTTAATTCACCTAAGGACACTGAAGCAATGACAGG
>ONHU01000104.1 GCA_900317675.1 uncultured Eubacteriales bacterium | reverse complement strand
GATGAGATTCGGGACCAAGTGGAATCTCAGAGACATATTCCGTCACAAATCCCGCAGCGCCATGTCGTTTATCGGGACCTTCGGATGCATGCTCATGCTCATCGCATCGTTCGGGATGAACCAGACGATGGACACCTTCCTTGATACCTTCTATGACGGTACGGCGGTCTATTCTTCCAAGGTCTTCCTGTCGTCGGATGCCGATAACGATGACGCGGTCAGCCTTGCTGAGGAACTCGACGGGGATTACAGCGCGTCTGTCAGCGCCAAGGTCGGCGACAAAACGGTTTCTGCCGATGTCTACAATATCTCGCACGGGATGTACAGGTTCATAGATGAAGATTCGAACATCATCCCGCTGCCGGAAGAGGGCGCCCTGATATGCAAAAGACTTGCCAGGGATTTTGACGTAAAGGCGGGAGACACCATAACCATAGAGCCCTACGGAACGGATGAGAGTTATGACGTCCTGATCAGCGGCATCAACGGTTCCCTTACCGAAAGCATCTCGATGACGGAACAGTACGCGGAATCTATCGGTCTGACTGACAGCGAGGAATACAGGATCAGCAGCGTGTATACCATGACTGCCAAGGATCAGATCGGCACCGACAGCACGATCACAAGTGTGCAGAGCAAACAGGACATCATCGATTCTTTCGATTCGTTCATGAAGATCTTTTACTTCTTCATCATCGTGCTCATAGCCGCATCCGTGCTTTTGTGTCTGATCGTACTTTACAATCTCGGCATAATGAGTTATATGGAGCGTTACCGCGAGATGGCGACACTGAAAGTGCTCGGCTTCCGGAACAAGGCGATCGGGCGGCTTCTGATTTCGCAGAATCTCTGGATCGCTGTGACCGGCACCCTGCTGGGCATCCCTGCGGGTATCTGGGCACTGAATTACCTGATGGACCTGCTGGCGGGCGAGTATGAGATGGAGACTGTGATCGGAGCGGTCAGCATCCTGCCTGCAGCAGCCCTGAATCTCGGAACGGCAATGATCGTAGGCTGGCTGATTTCCCGGAGGAACCGCAGGATCGACATGGTAGAGGCTCTAAAAGGAACAGAATAGGAGACGATGCCCTGCCCATGACGGCAGGCGGCCTGATCGAGAATCAGTACAGGAGACAGAGTTTTTCCCTGTCTCCTATTTTATTTCAAAAATTTTAACTAAAAATATTGAAATAAATATACAGAGGGGTTATACTGTCTCCCTGATAATCCTAATTATGGAACGAAAGGGACACAGTAATGAGTGAAAATATACAGGTAAAACAGCTGAAACCGGTATATCCGGCAGAGGAGCATGAAAATGTGCGTGCGCTGCTTGACTACGCAGCTGAGACTTATGGGGATGATCTGGCTTTCATACTGAAAGACAGATCAGCAGGACGCAGAAGCGAGCCCGTCTACAGACATATATCATATAAGGACCTGAGAGAGGATGTCCGCCGGCTTGGAACCGGCATGATGGCAAAAGGCATCAGTTATGCCAGGATCGCCATCATCGGAGAAAATTCTTATCACTGGCAGCTTGCTTATCTGGCAGCGATGTGCGGACTAGGCATCTGCGTACCGCTTGACAAGGGACTTCCGTACACCGAGCTCAAGACTTCCATTCAGAAGAGCGGCTGCAACGTCCTTATATTTGACAGTAAACACGCATCTCTGGCGGAGCAGCTCAGGAGAGAGGCGGCAGATCCTATATCGACACCGACAGCAGTTTCGACATATATCTGCATGGATGATGATGAACAATATCTCACATTCCGTGAACTTATGGAAAATGGAAGTGAAAAAATCGCGTCCGGCAGCACTGCGTTTGACGCGCTGAAAGTCGACCGCGAAGCACTTTCCAATCTTATCTTCACCTCCGGCACCACAAGCGCAGCCAAGGCAGTAATGCTCAATCAGAGAAACATCATGTTCAATGTTTACAGCCTTAAACTTGTTGAAGATGTAAGACGCGGCGATGTCAATATAGCGCTTCTCCCGTACCACCACACATTCGGAGCAACGGGACAGCTTCTCATGTATTCATGCGGAGTGACAACTGTTTTCTGCGACGGACTCAAGTATCTCCAGAAAAACTTCGTGGAGTACCACGTTTCCGTATTCATCGGCGTACCGCTTCTGATGGAGGCTATGTATAAAAAGATCATGGCCGGCATACGTAAACAGGGCAAGGAAAAGACCTTCGAGAGAGGCGTCAGGATCTCGCGTATGCTCAGCAAGGTCAGGATCGATGTCAGAAGGAAGCTGTTCAAAGACGTACTCAATGAACTCGGAGGAAACCTGCGCATGGTTGTCAGCGGCGCATCCGCTCTGGACAGCGCAGTCATCCGTGGCTATCAGGATCTTGGTGTAGAGGTAGTCCAGGGATACGGAATGACAGAATCCGCTCCGGTCATAGCAGCCGAGAATCTGTTCAGCCGTTCGCCGGGGTCGATCGGGCTGGCATTTCCGGGCATGGACGTGCAGATCGCCGATCCGAATGAGGAGGGCGTTGGCGAGATCATCGTCCGTTCTCCGAGTGTTATGATGGGATATTATCAGGATGAGGCAGAGACTGCCAAAGTGCTGAAAGACGGCTGGCTGCATACCGGTGACCTGGCATATCTTGACAAAAACGGTTTCATCCATATTACCGGCAGGTCCAAGAATGTCATCGTACTTAAGAACGGAAAAAACGTCTATCCGGAAGAAATCGAGACGATCATAGCCGAGTTTCCATATGTAAAAGAGAATATCGTATTCGGAGAAGTCAGACGTGAGGGCGCTGATGACAAGGATGAGGTCCTGGTAGCCAAGATCGTTTATGATGAAGAGATCATGAAAGAGAAATACGGCGCTGATACAGCCGAACAGGTTCGTGAAACAGTATGGCAGGATATTGACCGCATGAACAGTAATATGCCAAAATACAAGCATATCCACAGACTGATCCTCCAGACAGAAGAGATGGCAAAAACAACGACGGGTAAAGTCAAGAGATACGAAGAGAAGACAGACAATCAGCAGCAGAAATAGAGAGTTCAAAGCAGGGGCATAACATGAGAGATCTGGAACGGCATTTCAATACCATGTATGATAAATTCAAGCTGATGCTGTATGACCGCGCTCTGAAAGAACGCGGTCGAAGCATGCCGGGAGATCTGAGCCTTCAGGAAGTGATCTATATGGAGATCATCATTGCCCTCGGCACTCCGACTGTAGCTGAATTTTCAAGATACGCGAAGCTGTCAGCGTCAAATACAGCATACCGTCTCAACAAACTCGAGGAAAGAGGATACATCAAGCGCACACGAAATGATCTGGACAAGAGAGAGTTCCGTGTAGAAGCGACAAGCAGATACAGGGAAGAGTATGGTGTGATATTCGATTATATACACCTCGTGTGTGACAGGATAGAAGAACGGTTCTCACCTGAAGATGTAGACAAGTTCAGAGAAATGCTGGGCATCATCAGTGATGAACTGATGCCTGAAGCCGGCTCACAGCTGACTGAACGAAGCGGGAAATAGCGGATATCTGCTGATCATGAAATTCAATTTACAGGAGACACAATCAAATATACTGGAGAAGTATCCTGAATGGAGCGATCTTGTGAACGCAGTCGAATTCAGGAATATCCCCGAGGCTGACCCTGCCGGATATAACGGCAGGATCGTTTATTACAACAGTCGCAGAATGAATCAGTTCCCTCAGGATGCCCAGGCGTTCGTGATCGCACAGCAGCTGATGCACATTCAGTTTGCTCACCAGCGAAGAGGAGCGGGCCTGGACCGTAGGGTCTGGAACGAGGCCTGTGATGCTGTTACCGGCGAGCTGCTACTGGCTGACGGATTCCAGCCGCCGGTCCGTTTTCGCAGGATCAGAGAAGCGAAGGGGCTGAGCGCGGAGGAGCTGTATGAGTTTCTCCTGGAGAAAGCTGATAAGGATGAGCCTGAACCGGCTGAAAATGATAATTCAGAGGAACAGGCTGAGGAGATAGACGTCTTCGTTTCAGACCTCATGGATAACAAAGACAAGCAGGCAGGCGGCCTGGAGGGGGCGCAGGATCGCGACATCGAGGATCCCGGGCTGGCGCAGGCTGTAGAGGGACTTTCGGATCTCATGGAGCCGAGTCTGCAGATGGACTACGACTGGTTCCCAGCTGACAGGATCAGAGACGGGATACTCAAGGAGCAGTTCAAACCGTACCCTGTTCCGCACGCGGAGATCCTGCTGGATACGAGCGCGTCGATCGACGAGGATCTGCTGAGAGCCTTCGTCAGAGGCGTCAAGGACCTTCTGAGAGAAGATGCTGTAATCAGGGTCGGGTGCTTCGATACAGAGTTTTACGGATTCCAGGAGATACATTCTGAAAAAGATATTGCGTCGCTTGAAATAAAAGGCGCAGGCGGGACTAATTTTGAGACTGCGGTAAGAGCCTTCACAGGTGATGCTGAAACCAGGATAATATTTACAGACGGATACGCGGACATGCCGACTACAAGGTGTGATGCCATTTGGCTTGTGTATAGCGATACACCTGTGAGTCCGCCCGGGGGAAGAGTTTTATATGTCAGAAAGCCGGAGGAAATAAAAGATCATGAAATCAATTTTCTTATCACATAAGCAGCTGTTCGACAATCCGCTTCCGCTTTTCCGTTCAGTCGGAACGTCTGCTCAGGCGAGCGATCTGGTCATGGCAACGATACCTGATGATGGTTTCACTTTTAATGACAAAAGTGTCAATTACTATCTTTCCGGTGAAGACTGCGCAGACAGATTCGGCCGCGATCATAAGTGCAGCATCTGCGCTGTAAGACCTGCCATCCTCATGGAACCGGGCGATGAAAAGCTCCTGAGCCGCATGCGGGAAGTGAATGATATCGTGACAGCAGAGCTCGGAACCTACCCGTCATCCATCCTCGAGTCTTCGATGCGTGATATGGCTGAGAAGCAGTACCGGGATGGAACTCTGAAGAAGACAGGCGCCGTGTACACGATCGCCGGAGTACAGAGGGAAGTCTACCGGCTCGGAGCCAAAAGAATCGTGAGGATCCCTGTCACCGAAGAAACCGTAAACGGATATGTACAGCTCTCCGATGGCAGCGCGGTAAGCGCAGCTGATGAGATCTTCATCGAGGTGAAACCGATCCGGTGGTACTAT
>ONHU01000132.1 GCA_900317675.1 uncultured Eubacteriales bacterium | reverse complement strand
GGTCGGGCGTGGCGTCCCAATCCCGAATTACGTTAGCCAATCACCTTCATCATAAAGAAAAGCGAAGACTGTTCAAAGTCCTCGCTTATATATTAAGAACACCGATTTGTCGATACGTACACTAGTATGATATCACACATTTGAATTTCAAAGGGATGCAATAAAAAGCTCCCGGAATCCTCCAGAAGCTCTGCTAATCCTACATATTATAGTCATTTAGAATATCCCATGATTCGATCCATCCACCTTCAATCCTTGCAGGTTCATCCTCCGCTATTGTTTGTTTCTGATGACATCCGCCATCGCCAGGAATCCTTCTGTCTTCATGACTGCAAGACCCTGTCCTTCCTCACCGAGCACTATCATCTGATCGCCGGCTTTGATATCGAAGATCTTCCTGGCCTTCGCAGGTATTACGATCTGCCCTTTGTCACCTACCGTGACGACTCCGAAGATGTATTTGCCCTTAGGAGGCACGGGAAGTCCCAGGCTCTCGGATGGCTCGTAGTTTGTCAGATCGTCAAGTGATGTATCCAAAGTCTGCGCCAGAAGGCGCGCTTTCTCGAGGTCGGGAGATGTCTCTCCCGCCTCCCACTTCGCGATCGCCTGCCTGGAGACTCCTATCTTCTCCGCGAGCTCCTCCTGTGTCAGACCGTTTATTTTTCTTAATTGCACCAGATTATCCTTGAACATGCTTGTCCCCCTTTATTCCCAGTACCGCCCAGCGGAAGAACGGCAGCCTTGAGATCACCTCGTTCAGAACGTAACTGACCGCAAATCCTGCGATCAGGCTGATCAGATATACAGCCGGAGCCGGCAGCAGACCGGGTTTCGCGATCCACAGAGCTACTGCCGAGATCCCAAGATAATGGAACACGTACAGACCAAAGCTCCTCTTCCCCATCCACCTGGTGAACGCATTCGAGAAGTCGCCGTATTTCGCCATTCCTCCGATCATTGCCATGCAGGCAGACCACGAATAGCACAGAAAGAGCGGTGACCGGTTTATCGGAGCGTCAGCGTAATTCTGCCCGAAATACCTTCCGCAGAATACGATCCCCAGGACCAGAGTGGCAGCAAGGAACAGCACCCAGCTCTTCTTCAGCCTTTCTACCACCTCGTCATGCGACATGACAAAGTATCCGATCAGAAATACCGCTCCATAAAGTCCGAATCTGTAGACGACGATTATCGGCGTATTGAGTATCTGCGCCATGAGCCAGACGGGGATCGCCAGCAATATGAGCGCCGGGACCCCTGCACGGCCTCCGAGTTCCCACAGACGGTCTTTCTCGATCCTTCGGATCAGTATCAGGAGGACCGACAGTACCCACAGCACCTGGATGAACCACAGGACGCCGATCCCGCTGAGTATTATGATCATCGCTTTGACCGGGAACGGGACGCCCGGCATATTCGAAAGGCCGTCATTCAGCATCACATTGATATATCCCTGGATGAACTGGAACGCGAAGAGCCCTGCCGTAGACGGGACAAGGAGCCTAGTCGTCCTGCTCCTCAGGAATTCGCGGTCTGTATGCCGCTCAAGATAGTACCTTGAGCACATACCCGCAACGAGAAACAGGACTGTCATGATCCACGGATATACGAAATACAAGAAGACATCATAGTACTGTGTCTCAAGCTGCGTGATCCTGCCGAGTCCGGTGGTCACACTCTCAGTCGCGTACATATAGATCACATGATAGAACACTACTACGACGACAGTTATCCAGCGGACGTTGTCTATATATGACTTTCTCATACCATTCCCACCTTTGCTATTATTTATAACATTATTGTAATGCTTCGCGCAAAGGCAGTCTATCAACCGCTGTTAACAATTCAGTGCCTGAAATGTTATGAAAAGTTGCAGTACAAGACGCCTGTTCAGGTTGAAGCGGAATTCTATCAGTCTGCAAATAAAAGAAAGTAACAATAACAGCCTCGTGGGTTCGAATTCCATATTTTTTCGTTTTTTCTGGCACTTTTCAGCTTTTTGAAATGAAGCATAATGCCCCACAAATCCTTAACCCCCCTGATTGCAACGAAAAACCGGGGTCCTCACGAACTTGAGGGTTCGTATAGGTTACCCCGGTGCAGACTCGAACTCCGAAGTCTGTTAGCTCAAACCGTTGAAACGAAAGGAGGAATCTCACTCTACTCCGGCGGGTGTAACAGTAAGTGTAACAGACACAATTTAGATGTTCTTTACATTCCCTTTTTTAACTAGCATGACTATACGAAATACGAGATAAAATGCAGCTGTCAGAAGCAATATACCCGTTAAGTAATAGGTTGCATTATATACTTCATCAAATCTTCCGAAAAGACACAAAGGGATACTTATCGTGAATGCTACTGGTACCAGAGCAATTTTCAGAATTCGGTCCGCATAATACTTCTTTCGGCAAAACGCATATGCTATCATCCCGGCAGCAGAGAGAAAGATTCCGATTATCAGCCAGTAGTTGTAAACCAGTCTTGGCAGGGTCAAAACGCCTCCATTCTCAGCGGTGCCGGAATTACCGTATATATGGATGTCTTCTCCTTCATTAGGATAATAATACACTGCATCTACAGAGTCCTTGTTACCTATCCTTACGAGCATATCACTGTTCTTTCCTGTAAGCTGATCCCACTTTGTTCTATAGCAGCCTATGAAAACCAGCTGCAAACCGGAATCCGGATCCTTATATCTCTCTAAATCATATCCGCTAACCTTTTCGTCCAGTACACCTACTATGCTCCCGTCCGACAATTTCTCTATTGTCAAAGCTTCTCCCGGATCCTTGACGTATATAGGACTCATCATATGTATGAACGCGGTGAGTATGATAATTGATCCCAGCACGAAGCCCAACAATATGCTTATGTACTTTCTTTTTTCGAGGAATACCTTTGTAAGCGATAGTTCGGCTGAAGTGATGGACTGCAGCTCTTCCCTGGACACTGGCTCACTAATCTTTTCTCCTCTAATAAGCTCGGCTATCGAAACATCCAGATAATCAGAAAGTGCTTCAAGATTATCGATATCAGGAAGGCCACGGCCAGTTTCCCATCTGGATATGGCTTTATCTGAAACATGTATTGCGGTTGCAAGCTGCGACTGTGTAAGTTGCTTCTCTTTTCGTAGTTCTGCGATGAATTCTCCAGTTTTTTCAGTGTTCACGATCATTTACCTCCCGCAGAAACAATACCACCATGCAATTATAATAGCACCCTATGCATCATAGACTTGTTTTACATCGAGTTCAAGTGTTCATCATACTTACTTATAGCATCATTATCCATCGCTTGAAAAACATCAGTGTAGGTATCGAGTGTCATATGGATA
>ONHU01000106.1 GCA_900317675.1 uncultured Eubacteriales bacterium | reverse complement strand
ATACTATGGACGAATTACTTGTGGCAGTATTTGAATATGACTGGCTGTATACGAGCGTCGGATTATTCTTCCCATGGGCATATGAAGAATTTGCCAAAAGCAGAATGAAGAAAAAGTAAGCTGATCGCAAAACTATCGGGCTGCTTACGAGAATTGCTTTGATAAAGAAAAGTTGTGTATAATTCGGCTAAGAGGAAAAGATCCTGAATGAAAAAACCGACAGCTGATTTTGTACTGTTGTTATGGCTATGCCAAAACGGCAGTACTTTTTTCATTTTCATTTTCAAAAATCTCCAGTTTCCCTTTTACAGAAATAATTTATCGAAAAACGATAAATTATTGTTGACAATCATCAAATGATGGGTATAATCACAGTAAGGAGGAGCCATTATGTGGAATCATGACAAATCAACAACACTGTCTCTTGTATGCACCCGCATCGTATTGGCAGCCGTAATCATCACACTGTTCTTCGTTCCAAGGATCGTAGAGTATTTCACACTGGTTGGGACCGTCAGGTCAGCAGGACGCTCTGTCGTGATACTCTGTGTATACGTCTGTCTGGCGATCGGAGGACTGATTCTGATCATACTGGACCGTCTCCTGAAAAATATCCGCCAGGAAGATATCTTTATTTCGCGAAATGTATCTTATCTCCGGGGTATCTCATGGGCGTGTTTTGCCCTGTGCGTACCATGTCTTATCATCACCGTTTATTGCGGGACATTCATCTTCATATTTGCGGCAGCCGGCTTCATGGGGCTCATACTCCGTGTCGTCAAAAACGTCATAGAAGACGCTGTCGTGATCAAAGAAGAGAATGACTACACAGTTTAGGAGGCGGCCACATGGGAAAAATCATAGTCAATCTGGATGTGGTCATGGCCAGACGCAAGATCTCAGCCGGCGCGCTGGCAGAAGAGATCGGCATCACGCCTGCTAACCTGTCTATTCTCAAAAACAACAAAGCGAAGGCTATTCGCTTCTCCACTCTTGAGGAGATCTGCCGGGCGCTTGACTGCCAGCCCGGGGACATACTCGAATACGTAGATCAATAGGAGTAATCAGATCATGGACAACAATATAACAGCACCGGACCGTCGGGACCTGTACCTGACCGCCGGCATGGTTTTGTGCGGCTTTATTTTCCTTGAAGGCGGGATGATAGATCCCGAGGCGGCACTCGGCAAAGCCGTTTTTATAGCTGCAGCGTGTGCAGCATCCGTACTGTATCTGCATGCTGAAGGGATCAGGCAAAACAGAGGAAGCATGTGGGTACTTGCATCTATCATCGTGCTGAGCCTGCCGTTCGTATTGTTTTCGGGCTGCACGGAACACATCATCACAATGCTTGCGCTGATACCAATGTGTTTTTACTGGATAGCATGCAGCTGCGGACAGACAATGGACAGCAAGCTTTCGGTCTATGCGATCGGAGATGTGATCAAGCAGGGACTCATCATCCCGTTCAGAAACTATGGATCATGTCCTGAGATCATCGCGCAAAGCAGCAAGGGACCAAAAAGCAGAAGTCCGTTCCTCGTAGGAGCCGGCATCCTCATTGCTGTCCCGCTTATGGCAGCGGCTGCGATCCTGCTGTCAGAGGCAGATAAGTCTTTCAGCACACTGATCGGAACCATTGCTGAGCAGCTTTCCTGGAAATGGGCAAGATACCTTGGCGAAACGATCCTGGGTATCCCAGTGGCGTTCTACATGTTCGGACTGCTGTACGGCAATACAAAAGGAGAGAAACGGGAAGACTTCAACAAAGACTCGCTTTCGCAGACTGCACAGAGTCTCGCTAAGCTCCCTGCGCTCATCGGCACCACGGTCCTCATATGCCTCAATGTCATATATGCAGTCTTCCTGGGACTTCAGATAAGGCATGTGATCATCGGACTGCCGGAGGAAATGACATACTCGGAATTCGCCAGACAGGGCTTTTTCCAGCTGTGTGAAGTCGCCATGATCAACCTTGCTGTCATTACTGCAGTCAGCATTTTCAGGAAGAAAAGGGACACATCCCTTAAGCTTATGAAGATCCAGATAAGCATCATGTCAGTCTTTACGATCGGCATATCCTGCACCGCTCTGACCAAGATGTTTATGTATATCGATGTGTACGGGCTGACGCAGAAGAGGGTCTATACAAGTGTCTTCATGGTTTTCCTCATCATAGTCTTCGCTGCGATCGCGATCCATCAGTTCAGACGGATCAATCTGGGCAGGGTCGTATGCATAGCGGGAATTCTGATCCTTATATTATTCAACTATGCCGGTGTGGACAGGACAATCGCGAGGTACAATATCGCACGCTATGAAAAGGGAACACTCGAGATGATGAATATGGATCTGATGGTGACACTCGATGACAGCGCTCTGCCGGATCTGTACCGGGTATGGAAAGAAACCGAAGCTTTTGATATGGCAGAGTTGCTCAGAAGAAACAAACCTCATTATACCTGGGCTGACTGGAGCATAGAAAGAGCCAGAGCCAACAAAGTCAGAGAAGACTACTACAGGAACTTCTATTGCCTTGAGGAGGATGTGAAATGAACGTCTCAGAAGCAGATACAAAGTACAGAAAACGCAGATATCTGATACCTCTGGCTGTAATCTATCTGATCACAGCAGCGCTTATGTTCAGGGCGGATTTTGGCTGGGCAGATGCAGACTATGAAGTCGATCTGAGTAAGATGGATGTGAGAGTTTCAGCCGAAGATTTCCGGGAGATCCGCCTCGGAATGACGTACAGAGAAGTATGCCGGATACTTGGCGGCAAAGGGGAAGTGAACAGAAAAAGCGGAAGTGTTTCAGGCGGACTGACCTATTATATATGGCCGGGAGAGCTCAATGACGAGAAGGTGATGACTTCTTATGTAACGATCGCTTTTGACAATGAAAGCGGACGCGCCGAGTCTGTCAGGGAGGTCAATATCCTTGACGGGCAGAAGGTGCGTGATAATCTGGTCAGCAAAAAAGTGTCCCGGATCGGCAAAAGTGAATCTGAGATAGATCTTGCTGTCACAGAGGGAATGTCTTACAAGGACTCCGCTGCTGCTCTGGGTGCTGAGGGGATCCTGACCGGGTCAGAATCCATAGTCGATGTATACAGCGGCAAGAGCATCAGCAGAAAATACAACTGGGAGGGCAAGTTTGACAACGGGGTCTCAGGGCGGATAGTGACTGTCCATTTCACAGATGATAAGGCTGATATCATATATTGACATCAAGTGCAGCCGGCTCTTAAGATAATTAACAACAGAAACCGGACAAGGCATGCAGAAAGGGTTTTGATCCTTTCAGACCGATGAAATGATATTAGGAGCTGACATATAATGAAACTGCTTATCATCAGGCACGGAGATCCTGATTATGTAAATGACTCGCTGACCGAAAAGGGATGGAAAGAGGCGGAGTATCTTGCGGAAATGCTCAGCAAGCAGGATATAGCGTATTTCTACACTTCGCCGTACGGCAGGGCAAAAGATACCGCTTCGCTGACTCTGGAGAAGATGGGCCGTGAGGCAGAGGTCCTTCCGTGGCTCAGGGAATTCGATCACCTGATCAACAGACCGGATGATCAGAGCCGGAGGCGTATCCCTTGGGACTGGCTTCCTCAGGACTGGACACAGGATCCGAGGTTTTATGACAAGGATGAATGGGCGGAGAATGAGCGCATGCAGGAATTCGAAATAGGCGAAGAATACCGCAAAGTGACTGAGCAGCTTGATCTGCTTTTGCAGAAGCACGGCTACAGGCACGAGGGCGGCTGCTTTCAGGTCGAGAGGGGAAACCACGACACGATCGCTTTGTTCTGCCATTTTGGGCTTGGATCTGTGCTTCTGAGCCATCTGATGAATGTATCACCGATGATCGTCTGGCATTATTTCTGCGCACAGCCGTCCTCGGTCACTACGCTGGTGACAGAAGAACGCCGGAAAGGGACAGCCACATTCCGGATGCTCTCATTCGGCGATATTTCTCATCTCTATGCGCATGACGAGCCGCCTGCTTTTGCAGCGAGATTCTGCGAATGCTTCGAAGATGACACAAGACACGATTAATTGAGCCTTGCTGTAGTGAAAAAAACACATATAATTAATGAGAAAGGACAATAACCGAAACGATTGTCCGGAACATAAACAGGAGGTTCTAACAATGAGTAAAGTCAATGATTTCATTTCTGAAGCCGGAGTATTCTATCTTGCTACAGTCGATGGCGATCAGCCAAAGGTAAGACCGCTTGGGGCGCATATGGAGATGGACGGCAAGTTGCTGTTCGGCGTTGGTGATTTCAAGGATGTATATAAGCAGCTTGTAGCGAATCCTAAGGTAGAGATCGCATGTGCCAAGGCTGACGGTCACTGGCTCCGCTACACAGGCAAAGCAGTATTCGAGACGGATCCTAAGTATGCAGAGGCTTCACTTGAACAGATGCCGCAGCTCAGAGGGATCTACAACGATGAGACAGGTCACAAGCTGATGATGTTCCATCTCGAAGACGCTACAGCTGTAGATATCCCTATGATGGGACCGGGAGAGGACCTGCTGAAATAAGCCAAAAGTGATATATCTGATCCTTGCGTTCTGCTCGAGCGCTCTCATATCCATCGTGATGAGATACGGCGAGGGCAGGATCCAAAACAACATATCTGCGCTTGCAGTCAATTACTCGATCTGCCTGCTGCTCAGCCTGATATACAGTGCCGGCAGCGGCAGTTTTGCAGTATCTCAGGACTCAGCCAAGTCAGTGCTGCCCAATTACTATTCAGCATCGGTACGATCCTGCTTACAGGAGCAGCCGGTGTGGCGCTTTTCGGCGAAAAAATGACAAAGCGGCAGTGGATCGCGATCGGTATAGTAATAGCAGCGATGGTTTTGCTCAATATATAAGATATAAGGAATATCCGTGATACAGAAGATCAGAGAAACATTCAAACCGGAATCAAGTTACAAGGCTTTCTTCATCTCTATACTGACATTCGCTCTTGCCTATGGACTATACAAGGGGATAAT
>ONHU01000107.1 GCA_900317675.1 uncultured Eubacteriales bacterium | reverse complement strand
AAGGATCCTGCACAGATCAAACTGCCTGGATGTGCTTGGATGCGTACCGGTGTTTTCGTCGGACTGGGTGTCTACAGAAATGTACCTGAAGAATCTTTCTGTGATATTGCTCATTTTACTGTAACTCCTTGAAAAACTGATGCTCTGATCTCCGGACGGTATTGTCCGGAGATATATAGAACGGGGTATAGACCCCGACATTAATTGTAGTATATTTCACAAAGAACGCAAGGGGTAAAAGTGAAAGAGCTGTGAATTCTGCGCGGAGCAAGTTCCGTACAGAGCATCTGTTGTGGTAGAATACATATTGGTTTAAACAAAATCAATACTGATATCGGTAATCAACAGGAGGCATCATATGTTAAAAGATTTCAAGGCAATGGCAGAACTGGTCAAGGCAAATCCGGTCAAGAAGAGAATCGTGCTTGCGTGCGCTCACGATGAGCATTCACTGGATGCTGTACATGAAGCATTCAAAGAAGGCATCGTAACACCTGTTTTCGTCGGTAAGGAAGATGAGATCAGGAAGATCTGCGCAGACAACGGTTTTGACTTCGGGGAAGTTGCGATCTACAACGAGGATGATGATGTAGAAGCAGCCAAGACAGCAGTCAGACTGATCCGCGAAGGAGAAGGAGATTTCCTGATGAAGGGTCAGATGCAGACAGCAGATCTGCTCAGACAGGTAGTCAACAAGGAAACAGGACTCCAGTGCGGCAATATCATGTCCCATGTAGGCCTGTTCCAGGTGCCTCATTATCATAAAGTAGTCGTTCTCACAGACGGCGGCATGCTCCTTGCTCCGGACCTCGAGCAGAAGGCCAAGATCATCAACAACGCAGTAAGCGTACTTCACGCGCTCGGTTACGAAGATCCTAAGGTCGCAGTTGTCTGCGGCGCTGAAAAGCTCAACAAGAAGGCTCAGGAGTCTGTAGACGCAGCAGCCCTCAAGGAGATGAATCTCAGCGGCGAGATCAGCGGATGCACCGTAGAAGGTCCTATTTCCTATGATATCGCACTCAGCAAAGAGATCGCTGACTTCAAGAAGTTCGAGAGCCCTGTAGCAGGAGAGGCAGACGCGCTGATCATGCCGAATATGGCAGCAGGCAATATGCTCGGAAAGGCATGGGTCATCAACGGTGACGGCACAGGCATGATGGCCGGTATGATCGTAGGAGCAAAGGCGCCTATCGTACTGACCTCAAGAGGATCCAGCGCAGCAGAGAAGTTCTATTCCATCGTATTCGCGGCAGCAGCAGCCAACTAGAAGAGGAACCGAGAACTTCGCGCCGCGGCGGCCGACAATTCACAATTGTTCATGATACAGAAAAAGAGTCCGGCATCATGCCGGACTCTTGCTGCTTCTGCCGCGCAGAATCATTCTGCCTTGTAGCGTCCCATGACCTTGATGGATTCACAGACGTTGCGAAGTTCGGAGAGCATCTTCTGACCTGCCTCTGATCTGTCATCGCCTGCGCATTCACAATAGAAATAGAAGTGCCATGGCTGACCTGCAAGCGGTCTGGAGTGAACAGTACGCATATTGAAACCATTAGCGCTGATTACATCAAAAGCCTTAGCCAGTGTTCCTGCAGCATTCTTGACTGTGAACATAAGGAGGAAGAAATCGCTTTCCGGAGCATCCTTGTCCTCGTCACGTGACAGTACAGCGTAATGGATCGTCTGCAGATCGTCCTCAGCACTGACAACTCTGTTAGCAAACAGGTCGCTTTCAAACATAAGATCAACAACATAGCCGATCTCTCCGGAGAGGCTCTTTTCATAAGGAACGACAGCATAGTCAGCCTTCCAGTTGGAAACAGCTCTGAATGTCTTTCCGTAGTTCTGATAAGCGTCGCGCTTTGCATCCGGGAAAAGCTTTGTTGTTACCGAGAAATCCTTAGGATCCATTCCTCCACAATATGCAACACACTGATTCATAATATTGATCTCCTTTCTTCTGGCCTGACAGGTGCAACAGGCTCGTTGTGACATCATGATTCAAACTAAAAGCCATATGGTGTTATCCATATGGCCTGATTCTTTGAATTAACCTCAGATAACACCGTCAGAATAGCCCGGGCAGTTATCTGTAACATGCCCGAGGGTTATCTAAAGTAATATTCGAATATCCTGATTGTCTTTTTCATGTCACATAATATAAACTCAGACAGATAATAATGCAAGGATAATTGTGTATTTTTACAAATTCATTTAGAATGATTGTGCGGCACGACATCGGAAGGAAGGAGAGATCCGCAATGCGCGAGGATGTTAATGAACTGAAAAGGATACTGGACAGATCAAGGCGGATCGTCTTTTTCGGAGGGGCAGGAGTATCGACGGCAAGCGGGATCCCGGATTTTCGCTCAGAGGACGGACTGTACTCTGCGTATACAGGAAACATATCGCCGGAAGAAATACTGAGCGCGATGTATTTTGCCGTGCATACAGAGCGTTTCTACAGCTTCTACCGCAGATATATGGTGCATCCGGAGGCGCAGCCCAATGCAGTTCACCGATATCTGTATGAACTCGAAAAGGAAGACAGGCTCAGAGGCGTAATTACCCAGAATATCGACGGGCTTCACAAGATCGCGGGAAACAAGCGGGTGTACGAGCTCCACGGAAGCATATATGAGAACTACTGCGTGGACTGCGAAACGTTCTATCCTCTCAGCAGGATCCTGGAGTCTGACGGGGTCCCGAGATGCTCTGAATGCGGAGGCATCATAAAGCCGTGGGTCGTGCTGTATGGTGAAGCGCCGGACAAATACACAGTGATCGGTGCCTGCAGGGAGCTTTCCGGAGCAGATACGCTGATCGTCGCAGGAACATCGCTGGCTGTACAGCCGGCAGCATCATATATAGAATACTTCGGCGGTAAAAATCTGATCGTGATCAACAAGACTCCTACGCCTGCCGATGAGAAGGCGTCGCTTGTGATCAGAGGAGACGTGGCAGAAGTCTTTGAGGAGTTGTGCATATAATTAAAAACATATGTGCGAAGTTGTTGATTCTCACAAACATTAATGGTACTATTCGCATTAATTGTTAGACTTTCACAAAAGAGGCTGATACAAAACATGAAGAAGATCACCGGATCCGCAGCAGAATACTATTATTACTACTACCGCACCCAAGGTAGCTGTTTTGCTGTGAGATCCTGAGCGTGGCTGATCACCACATAGAATTGCTTAAGTATCGCCCTGCAGCATGACAGCTGCAGGGTGTTTTTTATAGGCGCCCTGTCAGTGCCCGCCTTTTACGGGTGCTCAGAGGAACTTCAATATTGGGATAAGGAGATAATACAAGGAGGAGAAAAGAAATGCCCGCTATCAAGTTTTATGATCACGAACCGATTCCAATGGAAATGCACAAGGTCAAAATCGTCCAGCAGCTCAATCTGCTTCCTGCAGACCAGAGACTGGAAAAGATGAGAAAGGCCTGGTTCAACACTTTCAAACTTCACAACGTGGATATCTTCATGGATATGCTTACGGATTCCGGCGTCAATGCCATGAGCGACAAGATGCTTGCCAGCATGATGATGCCTGATGACGCGTATGCCGGGAGCGAATCCTTCTACCGTATGCGCGCCAAGCTCAGACAGATCTTCGGTATGAAGTACTGCCTGCCGGCGCATCAGGGAAGAGCGTGCGAGAATATCCTTGCGGACCGATTCGTCAAACCGGGCAACTGCGTTATCATGAATTACCACTTCACTACAGCGAAGGCGCATATCACCAGGGTCGGCGGCCATGTAGAGGAGCTGGTCAAGGATGAAGGCCTCATTCCTAAGAGCGACCTTCCGTTCAAGGGAGATATCGACCTTGAGAAGCTGGAGGCATGCATAGAGAGAGAAGGCGCTGACAACGTTGCGTTCATGAGACTGGAGGCCGGCACCAATCTGATCGGAGGCCAGCCGGTATCGGTGGATAATTTCAAAGACGCATGCGCGATCGCAAGAAAACACGGGATCCTGACCGTTCTGGATGCTTCGCTTCTCCAGGATAATCTGTACTTCATCAAAGTGCGTGACGAATCCCGCAAAGACATGTCTGTCCGCGATATCACAAGAGAGATCGCTGATCAGTTTGACATCATCTACTTCTCCGCGAGAAAATTCGGCTTTGCCCGCGGCGGCGCTATCATGATCAGGGACAAGGCGCTCTTCCATTCGATGGAAGACCTGATCACCATGTACGAAGGCTTCCTGACATACGGCGGAATGTCAGTCAGGGAAATGGAGGCTATGACAGTCGGCTTCGATGAATCCATGGAAATGGATGTTATCTCCCAGGGACCGCTGTTCATACAGCACTGCGTAGACAAGCTCGATGAATACGGTGTCCCGATGATCACACCTGGAGGAGGCCTGGGGGCGCATGTAGACGCGATGCAGTTTGTCAGCCACATTCCTCAGGATCAGTATCCGGCAGGAGCGCTGACCTGCGCGATGTATCTGTGCGGCGGCATCCGCGGCATGGAGAGGGGCACCCTTTCAGAAGAAAGAAACCCTGACGGAAGCGAGAGATTTGCTTCCATGGAACTTGTGAGACTGGCTCTTCCGAGAAGAGTATTCACACTTTCGCAGGTAGAATATGTGATCGACAGGGTCAAGTGGCTGTATGATCACAGAGAACTGGTCGGCGGACTCAGATTCGTACATGAGCCGGCAACCCTCAGATTCTTTACAGGAAAGCTCGAACCTGTGGATGACTGGCCGGAAAGGCTGATAGCCGCATACAAGGCAGAATTCGGCGAGGATCAGTAAAATACGGTTATCTGATATATTCATCAACTCCCGCGTGACCCGCGGGAGTTTTTGTATTATACTTTTGCATGTATGGAAAGCAACGCTAGGATTTACAGAGAAGGTTTCAGAGACGGGATCCC
>ONHU01000135.1 GCA_900317675.1 uncultured Eubacteriales bacterium | reverse complement strand
ATCCAACTGATCCGCTATAATGCTAAAACAGAACTGCCTCAATATGACAATATTCCGTATGATGATAAGAGGTATCTGTGGGAGAAAAAAGCAAATAAGCTATGGACGGCAGCAATAGTCATAGTGTTTGTCGGTCTGATTGCTGCATGGATAGGAATGAAAGTTAACGACTACAGTCTGGCTGATGGCGTGGAAGCCCTGAAGTATAACGGGGAGCATCCGGTGATGCTCAGAGAGATCGATCCTGATACATGGTCTGAAGCAGTTCCAATGATAGAGAACTGGAATACAGAAGAATATGTGGACGATTATGATATCGACTACATGACCGGAAAGGACACCGGCGGCTGCTTTAGTGAAGGCTGGAGAGAGCAGTTATATATATGTCGGATCAAAGGAGAGGCCGAGAGAGAGGATGAGACCTTCTTACTGATCTCAACACTGCAATCCTATTTTTCAGGATACTATGTGGCGAGAAGTGAATCGATCGCCGAGGAATATCTGGGAGAAGAAGTGGCCTATGATTTGTATGGCAAAGTGGAAAAGGGTGCATGGAGCAAGGCTTTGGAAGAGGTGCGTATTGAATGCGATGGTGTTGATTATGCCGGATACTACACTACTGAAGATGCAGACGCTGAGAGCTATAAAGAGTGCCAGCATCTGATGCTAAGGAAGGGCAAAGTAATCGAGATCGTCAGCTATCAGGGACCGGTAGATCTGAGAGATAAGATAAAATTATATGTTGACGACCTGTCTTGATTACGAACTCTATGATACATAGGATGCTTTTATCGGTGTATGGCAGTAATGTTTCTGCAGGAGGTGAATGCTTATGAATATTGAAAGAACCGGACGATTCATCGCAGAACTTCGCAGGGATAAGCAGTTTACACAGGCACAACTGGCAGATTCCATACATGTTTCAGATAAGGCTGTCTCGCGCTGGGAGACCGGGAGAGGCTTTCCGGATATTGACAATCTGGAGGCTCTTTCCGAATGTCTGGATGTTTCCATCGCTGAACTCATAAAAGGAGAAAGGATCAATGCACCGGTATCCGGAGCTGAGCTGAACGATATAGCCTCAGACGGGCTGTCGCTCACCAGAAGCCTTATTGCAAAAAGAAAGATCACGAGCACCCTGCTGGGATTTGTATTGGGACTGATAATAATCATTATTGCAGTGATACACATGATGAGCCCTGTGTACATAAAAGATCCGGGTAACGCGCTGACTATAGAGGAACTGTCAGACGGAAGTATCGTGGCCGTGCTTGACGAAAATGTCAGCGGCTATGATATTGATCGTTTCAGGGATCAGGACAGCGGCAGATCATTGGCTTTTATAGGATGTTACCACACGAGATGGAATCAGATATCTGAGAAGAGCAGTGATATTCTGGTGAGAATAGGGAATAAGAACGAGATAGATGAAGTATATTATTACCCGGCTGATGGCGGTGATGTTCTGATTTATGGTGACAAAAGCGCTACGGAAGACGGAGGCGTAGTTACGCTTCCAAGACTTGTCTACAACTATTGGCTTATAATAGGCGGCTTTCTGTCTATTGCCGGGATCATACTGTACATGATCTGCCGCAAGAAGTATTACGCGGAAAAGATACTGAATGCAGTTCTGCTACCAGTAGCCTTTACGGTCAGCATTCCTCTCTGCCTGCTCGGAAGATTTGATGAAGTATACAATGCAAGTTACTACTTTACCGGGATACTGCTCATGACAGTCGCAGTATATCTTGTACTGAGAATCGTCATATTACTCAAAAAAAGAAAATGCTACCTCTGAGGGCTGTATGTTCTCAGATAATAAAGGTATTGTTCCAATAAAAGATACTATTATTACGTTAGTGAGGACATCCTAATGGATCAGATCAAGACAGGACAATACATAGCCGATAAGCGGAAAGCTCAGAGCTTGACGCAGGAACAGCTTGCCGAGAAACTCGGCAAGAGTCGAAAAGCTGTATCCAAGTGGGAGCGAGGAGTATGTCTCCCGGATGTTTCCGTATATACAGAGCTGTGCGATATACTCGGCATTACCTTGAATGAGTTCTTTGCCGGCGAGGATATAGAGCCCATAGATGTGCCTGAGCGCTCTGAGAAGAACCTGCTTGGTGTCGCAATTGAAGGAGAAAACAAGAGCGGAAGATTCAAGAAAATTGCGATCGCGATTGCGGCAGTCACTCTTATTCTGGCGGCGGCCCTTGGATTTGTGATTAAAAAAGAAGGATATTTCCTGTCAAATTACCTGAAATCAGTTGATGGCAGCACAAAAGAAGGCCAGATGGCAGAAATGCTTTCAGATGGATATCCTGCAGTCTATCAGTTCCATGTTGAAAAAAAGCATACATTCGTTGAGATCAGTATCCATAAATATATTGATGGTGTCGAAAGTGAAGAAAGCGGAGGCGATCTGAGGCACTTCATGGAAGGTGAGAAACATGAGGGCATTGTTGCTTTGATCCCTGATATTCTGAATGATAATGAGGTCAGGATGATAGTGGCCACCAATGATTCCCGTATTGAGACAGGCATGGACATAGATTCCGAACTACCCGGGGGCTATGAAGACTACTCCACATCTTTCACCTGGCAGCCTGCAGAAATAATAAAAGTAAAGCCAGATGAAGAGATCCCGTTAGGCATTTTATATGTCAGTGACGATGAAAGTGACATCTTCCCCGGAATTGCTGAATCACCTGAATCCATTGAAGACACAATACGCGGGATTAAGGAGGCAGGCATAGATTATGCGTTCCTTTTCACGGTCAAATTCGGTATTGACTAATCGTAAGAGCGCAGTATAATGCAAAGCCATCATTGGTATATGATTAGCCGGGGACTATTCCCTGGCTTTTCATATTTTAGATAAGCCGCATATCATGCCTTCAATGGCGGACATAAAGAGGACACATCCTTATGTAGAATATGGGTATGGAGGTCGTTATTATGTACAGAATACTAATTGCAGAAGATGATGATAATTTAAGACATGCCCTCGAGGATTACTTTTGTAATAAAGATTTTAAGGTGCATGATGCAGATAATGGCTATAAAGCAATCATGCTTGCTGATACTGAGGAATTCGACATAGCTATCCTGGATGTAATGATGCCCGGGACTGATGGATTCAAGGTTTGTGAGCATATAC
>ONHU01000157.1 GCA_900317675.1 uncultured Eubacteriales bacterium | reverse complement strand
ATGATATCTATACAGTCGACTCCGCTCTCAACCATTGTAGCCATACCGCCTGTAGCAACGACCTTGATCTCTTCAGGATCGCAGCCCAGTTCAGAAGCCATCTCATTCTTCATTCCTCTGATCATGTGCTCTGTAAATCCCATGTGTCCGTATATCAGGCCCGCCTGCATTCCTTCTGAAGTATTCTTGCAGATGAACTTGCCCGGAAGCTCGAGGTCTACATTAGGAAGTTTTGCTGTATGTTCGAAAAGTGCTGCTGCCTGAGTCTTGATTCCCGGAGCGATGGCTCCGCCGAGGAAGCACCCATCCGCAGATACACAGCAGAAGGTTGTCGCTGTACCAAAGTCGACGACGATCAGGTTGCCGCCGTATTTTGTATGCGCGGCGACAGAGTTGACGATTCTGTCTGAACCGACCTGACGCGGATCGTCATACTTGATCCTCAGTCCGGTCTTGATCCCTGTCTCGATAACGATCGCGCTCCGGTCGTAAAACTTCAGGCACATGTGCTCAAGTGTGAACAGCAGTGAAGGAACTACCGAAGAAATGATAATATCATCGATGCTTGCAGGATCTATCCCGTCGTGTTTGAGCATCATGTCAATTATTGTTCCGTACTCGTCAGCAGATCTCTTGTTGTCTGTAGCAAGTCTCCAGCTCTCTACAAGTTCTTCTCCGCTGAATACTCCGAGCACTATGTTAGTATTACCTACATCTATGGCCAGAAGCATGCTAGATCTCCTCCAGTCTCTTGATAGCCAGAGCCATTGTAAGGCCCGGGATTATCCTGTTGGCAGTCATTTCTGCTCCGAGGATATCATTGGCTTTTTTAAGTCTGTACTGTACCGTATTGTTGTGGATATTCATGAATTCAGCAGTTTTATTGCTGTTCATACCTGCATCGAGTACAAATGTCGAAAGTGTCTCAAGAAGCATCCTTCCCTTATTGGCTGAAAGCTCTCTCTCAAACGGCTCCAGCAGATCCAGATACATCTTTTTGAGTGATGCAGTTCCGGTGTGCATGTAGATGCAGTCGCATACCATTGTGATCTCATACTTCGAGAACACTCTCTTGTACGGGAACACCTTTTCTATCATCTTTGATGTCCTGTTGATCAGCTTGAATCCTTCTACTATGGCTTCAAGTGTCTCTATGCCTGTGATATGGAATATTCTGGACTCCTTGCGTCCGCCCTTGAGACTGTCATACATCCTGAGGCACGCGTTCTTGACAGTGATACCTCTCTCCTGACCTTCGTCAGTGTAAATGATGCCGTATGTCTCATTATCCTCTGTAACTGTCAGAGTGCTGAAGCCGTAGCGCGACTTGTACTCTCCGAGAATATCGAACAGTTCATCCGTCGCGATATCTTTGACAAGAAATGCGCTGGAAAACTGCATCCCGCGCAGTCCCGACTCGTCGAGAAGTGTGTGGCAGAATGAAAGATCTCCGCGGACAGCTGATTTGATGAACTCGGATCTGGAGTCTCTTTCTGGCGTGTATTTCCACATTCCGATCGCGAGCTGGATCGTCTCAGCAAGTTTCGTCATCTCCGCAGCGGAGTAGTTATCATCATTGTCCACTATCATGAGGATGTACTTCGTACTCTTGATGTCTATCGTTCCCCAGTATGACACTACGCCCTGTATCTCGACTCTTGTGAATGTATTCTGATGGAATACATCCTGCTTGCGGGCATTCTGAACAGCTTCCTCGATGCTTACCAGATGCCTGGTCTCGACAGTAAGGATCGGATTGAATTCCTCTGTCATCAGGACAACCTGATAATTGTTGTAAACTGCAGCCTCTCTCAATGCGAACGGAAAACTGCTGTGCTTCTCAAAATTAAGAAGGTGATAGATCGTATTGTTGAGTATATTGTCACTGTAGTTGTCTCCGTACAGGATCTTATCCATTACCTGCTCTATAAGCATTGAGTAAGTGACGTTGCCTTCGTCGCTGATAGTGATCAGCGGGAGTCCTGCTTTTTCAGCTGCATCGACAACCTTGCTGTCGACAGATCTGACGCCCTTATCGTTAAGATAAACAACCAGCGCGCAGACACCTTTTTCCCCGAGTCCCATCACTGCCCTTGTCTGAGCCTCAATATCACCGATGCTGCTCCAGAAGTGTGTGATGACCATCTGCTCTCTTATGCCGTTTCTTTCGACCCCCATCGAAAGATCCGTCTCATCGAGTACCGAAAC
>ONHU01000110.1 GCA_900317675.1 uncultured Eubacteriales bacterium | reverse complement strand
TGCTGACCAAAAGACCTCAGAGAGTGGAGAAATGTCTTCCCCCGGACTGGGGAGATGGCTGGAGCAATATCTTTTTCAATGTAACGTGTGAAAACCAGAGGC
Organism: uncultured Eubacteriales bacterium; assembly: GCA_900317675.1. Classification (GTDB taxonomy): domain Bacteria; phylum Bacillota; class Clostridia; order Peptostreptococcales; family Anaerovoracaceae; genus Crickella. Next base: position 4,293 of record ONHU01000110.1, on the reverse strand, counting down.
GGGCAGATGAGAGGATCCCGCTGCTTCTGGACTTGCCGTTCAGACACAAGGGGCTGAGCTGTGCGCCTCTTCTTGGACCCGTAAGCATAGAAAAATACCTCGGAAGCGGTCAGATCGAGCGTGTCACCTGCGGAGGAGAAAACTATGGGGGGAGGAGACCCTGCGATTTTGATTGGGTCAAGGCTCTCAGGGAAGAGTGCGCAGCACACGATATAACATTCTGTTTCCTTGAAACGGGGACCGTTTTCATCAAGGACGGAAAGCAGTATACGCTCAAAGGCAAGCGCCTTCAGACCAGTCAGGCACTGAAGTCCGGTATGAACTACCGCGGCAGGGAAATGCATTTTGACCTTGTTGACAGCTGGGGCTTTCCGATTCCGGAAGAGAGACTGTATGTGCCTCATTACAGGAATAACTGCAATGACTGTTCTATGAAACTGGTTTGCAACGGATGCAGTGACTGCGGCAAGTGTGAGAACTGAACGATGATCTGACAGCACCATTCTGCTCTTATTTGTTGTGTGTATCCTGTGTCAGGGTTATAATGAGGATTGATGTATAAGGAGGATTCAGAGATGCTTACACTCGACAGAGCAAAAGAACTGAACGATGCGATGGTCACAGAGGACCATCTGAGGATACACGCGCTGAATGTCATGGCATCAATGGGGGCGATGGCTGAACATTTCGGCGAAGACAGAGAGCACTGGATGGCGATCGGATATCTTCATGACTATGATTATGAACAATATCCTGAAGAGCATCTGCAGCACACAGAGCAGCCGCTGCTCGAAGCCGGACTCGAACCTGAGGAGGTCCGGGCCATACTCTCGCACGGATACGGACTCGTCAATGATGTCGAACCTCAGACCAATATGGAGAAGTCTCTCTATACAGTCGATGAGCTGACAGGAATCATTCAGGCGTGTGCCCGTATGCGTCCAAACGGCATCATAGACCTGACAGTAAAAAGCTTCATGAAGAAATTCAAAGACAAGCGCTTTGCCGCAAAATGCAACAGAGAGGTAATACTGGACGGCTGCGAAAGGCTGGGTATGGAACTTCGCGATGTAGCGGGAATCTGTATAGAAGGTATGAAACCGTTCGCGGCTGAGATAGGGCTGCTTGGAACGGATTCAGAATAAAAACGGAGGAAGAGCAGAAAATGGAAAAGAAAGAAGTTTTTGTAGATGTTTCGGCAAGACACGTCCATCTCAGCAGAGAGGATCAGGATGTTCTTTTCGGAAAAGGTTATGAACTCCAGGTTCACAAGGAACTGGCAGGCGGCGGCGGATTTGCAAGCGTTGAGCAGATCGCGATCGTAGGACCGAGAAGCACATTCCCTAAGGTAAGGATACTCGGACCATGCAGAAGGCAGTCACAGGTAGAACTTTCCAAGACCGACGCAAGAGCGCTTGGCGTAGACGCACCGGTCAGACTTTCCGGAGACCTTGAAGGGACCCCTGGCATCAAGCTCATCGGACCGGCCGGAGAACTTGTCCTCGAAAAAGGCGTCATCGTCGCCAAGAGACATGTACATATCGGACTTAAGCAGCAGAAGGAGTGGGGCCTCAATACAGGCGACACAGTAGCTGTCAGACTGGATACTGAAGACAGATCTCTTATCTTCGGAGACTGTGAGATCAGAGTACAGTCTGATCAGGATGATCTGGCCCTGATGCATATCGATACAGACGAGGCGAATGCTGCAGGCATGAAGCCAATGAACGGATATATCGTTGAATTCTGACATACACAGGTGAAAAACACATATGACAATAGAGACTGCAAGGACCCGGGCAGTAATGCCTGAGAATATGTTATACGAAAAGTTCGCAGATGCAGAGGGACGCTGCAGTGATGCGCTTTTTACCAATGCAGCCATGACAAGGGTGCTCGGGATAACCGGGCTCCCTTTTCATATGCCCGTATGCAATGAACTTCTGAATGATCCCGGTTTTCTGAACTGGTTTGAGCCGGTCGGAGAAAGTGTCCTGATCGAATGGCAGGAAGACAGGTGCAGAGCATTCACTGAAAGCTCAGGTGAAACAAGCATGAGTGAGGATGCCGCCCGCAGCATTATGAATGCAGTCAGAAGACTGAAGGAGAGTCCGGGACGCCTGAATGAAAAAGGTGAGCTTATCATTGATCTCAAGTCTCAGAACGTCGGGCTCCACTATCCTGTCAATCTGCTCCTCGGAGACAGAAGCAGATTTGAATTTCCTCTGGTTACGACGCCAAAAAGCTCGGTAGATGCTCTCGGAAGGGGATCCTTCAGAGCTGCCGGAGGAGATCAGGTCCTGGCAACAAGATACACCCTCCATCCGGAAGAAAACGGAGAGCCTGCCAACAGACAGTTTTATCTGTATGAAGACGGGAAGCAGATCTTCTGGTCCGCGGATGTGAACACCAATGTCGAGAGCGGAAGCTGCAGGCATTCACATAACAGGACGGTGATCACTTACCGCACATCTGACGGACTTGAAATAACCAGAACAATATTCATACTGCCTCAGGAAGAAGGACTTCCGGAAGCCGTAGAGGCACAGAGGATATGCATAAAAGACCTTTCCGGACGCGACAGAGAGATCAGAATAGATGCGACCGGAGTTTTCGGTATGATGGGTCCGGACAAGTTTTCCTCTGATGTCATGTATGTGAACCTGGTCGCTGAAGGAGCGCTTCTCATGGATGAAGGGCGGCCTGCAGCGACTATGCTGAGCTCCAAGCCGGCAGAGGACAGGCTGCAGAGACGTTTTGCCATGATCCTTTCAGACGGGGAACCGATGGACGGATTCTGCCAGAGTCTGTCTGAGTTTATCGGCACGGGAAGCCTCGCCCATCCGGAGCATGGCCTCAGGCTTTCTTCGACGCTCCAGCGCAAGACTGCTTCGTTCTTTGCTATGTCCCGGAATCTCAGGATCCCTGCCGGAGGAGAGGCTGTCTGTGATGTGTTCACAGGGCTCTGCTATGCCGGCGGCCCGGTGAGAGCCGCTGATCTGGTCTATTCCGGAGAGGCTTACAAGGCGGATCCGGCAGAAGCTGCAGCTGCAGAGAAGGAAGCCGACGAGAGGATCTATGAACTCTACAGACGATTCCGCGATCCGGATGCACTCAGCAGGGTGATGACCCGTATGGAGGAAAGCTGGAAGAAATACTCAGGATATCTGCTTCCGGAAACCGGAGACAGTCTCTTTGACTCATATGTAAGCGGTGATCTGCCTTTCCAGGTCCTGTATCAGACGTATGTATCCAGAGCTTTTGCATGGACGCAGAAAGCATACAGAGAGACCGGATTCCGGGAGATTCAGGACATCTACGCTTCTATGTATTATCTGAGCGCTTCAGGTCAGAATGATCTGGTGCGTGAGCTCATAGGAAGCTGGGTGCGCAATGTCTGTGAAATGGGATATGCCAACCACAATTTTACATTCAGAGGCAAGGAACCGGGGCTTTGTTCCGATGACCAGCTCTGGCTGATACAGGCCGTCTACAGATATGTACACCTGACAGGAGATACCGGATTCCTGACGGAGGAGTTTGACATCGCCGATACACAGGGAAAGAGAAGCCTGTGGGATACTGTCAGGGCGATACTGACCTACAGCGGCAGGATTTCGGTCGGAAAGCATGGCCTGCCTCTTCTGGACACGGCGGACTGGAATGATACACTGAGACTTGATCACGGAGTTCTGAACGGCCCTGGCAAGAAAGCCGCTTACAGGGCACAGCTTGAGAGGAGCGGAGCGCAATACGGGACTCCACTTGAGAATACTCTCAGCGAGAGCGTTATGAATGCTTTCCTTCTGAAAATTGCTGCAGATGAGACGGCAGAACTGGCCTCAATGACGGGCGACAACGCTATGAAAGAATTTGCCTGTGAGATATCAGAGTGCGTCCTTGAAAGCTGCAGGAAATATGCCTGGAAGGACGATTTCTACGCAAGATGTCTCATGAATGATGACAGGCCGTATACATATCTGGGGGCAGGAGGGGACGGCCTTTCGGCCGATCCTGAAGTACCGGGCAGCTATTTCCTTAATTCCTACAGCTGGTCAATACTTGCAGATGCTGCTGATGAAGAGCAGATCAGGATCATGCTCGGTCAGGTGAACCGCTATCTCAGGACAGATGCGGGCCTCAGGCTGTGCACGCTGATCGCTTTCGAAAGACTCGGGATCAATACAGGGACATCCCTCTATTTCCCGGGCGACAGGGAAAACTGCGGAGTGTTCAAGCATGCGGCAATGATGGCTGCGGTCGCTTCGCTGAAAGCAGCAAAAAAAGTATCTG
>ONHU01000150.1 GCA_900317675.1 uncultured Eubacteriales bacterium | reverse complement strand
GGTTCGTCCGTAGACGTGAAGAATTGAAACCGCTCATACAGGAAGTGTATGACGAGAGTGAGCAGCGTTTTGGTTATGATTCTATCGCTGCGGTTCTCAGATCCCGCGGTATAACGGTCAGCAATAAATATGTTCGCGAACTTGGACGTGAGATGGGCCTTTTCAGCATACGTAATGACGCCAAGCTATTTTACGAAAAAAACAACAAGGGTCACAAGAACCGTGTTAAGCGTAAGTTCAACCCGGATGCTCCTAATAAGGTATGGGTAAGTGATGTCACCTATTACAAGCTGAAAGGGAATCATTATTATATCTGTGTGATCTTGGATCTTTATTCTAGAAGGATCGTTGCTTGCAAGGTAAGCAAGCGTAACAGTTCGGCTTTAGTTAAGATGACAATCAAAGAAGCCTACGAAAACCGCCATCCTGAAAAAGGGTTAATCCTGCATAATGATCGGGGAATGAATTATCAAAGTCAGGCAGTTGAAAAATACCTAGCCAGTCTTGGGATCCTTCATTCCTTTTCTCCCCCTCATTCACCCCATGACAATGCTGTAATGGAGTCGTTTTTCTCAACATTGAAACGGGAGGAGCTGTATAGAAAGGATTATAGGTCTGAACGGGAATTCCTGGAGGCTCTTGACAGCTATGTCTCCTATTACAACAATAAGCGTCCGATAAAGATGTTCCAATACAGGACTCCAGCCAAACGTGAATCTGAATACTAAACGTGAATCTGAATACTTCACAAAAACCAAGTCTTCCAAATAAATTGCTGTCAGACTACTATGTTCGAATAGGGTTCTATTTCAACAAATAATTGTACGTTTTGAGACAATCTTATTTTTTGTCCGATTTCGTTATTGGCTGAATCCATTTCATTGCAATGAAAAGCACCTACCACCCGGACTTTTGTGTTCGAATAGGGTAGGTGCTTTCATGTGGAGCGGGTGAAGGGAATCGAACCCTCGACGTAAGCTTGGGAAGCTCAAGTTTTGCCATTAAACTACACCCGCATATTGATCGTTTTCTGTTCGCGCATTGGTATTGTAACACATCCGGAGGTCAATCTCTACTGAAAACTCAAATCGGTTTGTCTTTTTTGATTGACACTGGCTTATACTGGTGATATATATATGATATCACAATGATATCATAATCCAAGTAAGGAGGTTTTTCATATGTCAGATAATCTGAATGTAGAATTCGAAAAAACACACGAAGAGATAAACAGTGTAAAAGCTTCGCCTGTAGAGCAGAAGATCATCAACCCGCCCAGCGGGATCGTTGTTCTCATCATTTTGCTGTTTCTGTGCCTCATGGTACCGGTCCTGCTGATAAGCGGCATGACAGCGTGGCACGGCGGCGGCTTCAGGATCCTGCTATCCATGCTGCTTTGCTGCATCCTTCCTTTCATGTTTGCAGGACTCAGGAGTGTACGGCCTAATGAGGCTCTTGTTCTTACTCTCTTCGGCAAATACTACGGGACGATCGTCAAGCCGGGATATTTCTTCGTCAATCCATTCGCAAGATATAACAATCCCGCATATGAATCTCAGAATATCACAGAGGTGACGGAATCTATGGAATCCGCCGGCGGCACTTCGCGAAAGGCAAGGACCGGTGCAAGCAAAGTCAAAAAGACAGTCTCGCTCAAGCGCTCCACTCTCGACAACGGTACTCAGAAGGTCAACGATGCTCTCGGAAACCCGATCATCATCGGCGCTGTAGTACTTTGGCATGTAGAAGACCCGACCAAGGCAGTATTCAACGTTGAGAACTACACAGAATTCCTCTCGATCCAGACAGATTCAACGATAAGAAACCTTGCCCGCCTGTATCCGTATGATGTATTCGATGACGGTCTTGAGGATGACACATCGGCTAAAACAGAGCAGACTCTGCGCGGCAGTTCGCAGGAGATCGCTGAGAAGATGAAAGTCGAGCTCGCCGAGAAAGTCGCATTCGCAGGTCTTGTGATAGAGGAAGTTCGCATCACTCACCTTGCGTATGCTGAGGAGATCGCTGCGGCAATGCTCCAGAGACAGCAGGCATCTGCTATCATCGCAGCTCGTGCCAAAATCGTCGACGGCGCAGTCAGCATGGTCAAGATGGCGATCGACAAGCTTAATGATGATGATATTGTGACACTCGACGAAGAACGCAAGGCTCAGATGGTATCCAACCTCCTTGTAGTCCTCTGCGGCAACAAGGATGCACAGCCGATCGTCAACAGCGGATCAATATACTGATAGATGAGGCAAATCATGTCTGAAACTAACCCCGCACCTGAAAACAGAATAGCAGATGAACGTGAAGAAGCTCTTAAAAAGCGCATAGAGAGGCTCGATGCTCTTGAGGCGGAGGTCAAAGCCCGTGAAAAAGCTCTGAAGGCAAAAGAAGAAAGGCGCAAGCAGATACTGCTGCGCCTTCCGGAATCTCTGTGGTCTGATATCGTCAGATGGGCTGAAGATGACTTCCGTTCTGTCAATGGTCAGATAGAATATCTGCTGACCAGATGTGTTAACGAACACAGAAAATGATCCGTATCATCTGATCATCAGCATAAGCTGGCTGTTGGCAAATGCCAGCGGATTGGACTGGATGAAGAATATGATACCGTCTTCCGGCGCAGTGATGTCAACGACAAGCTCGCCGGAACCGGTGTCCAGGATCCTTGCGATCTTCTTACCCTTTCTGACAAACTCTCCTACTCTCACTTTGCAGTCAAAGAAACCCGCTTCGGCGGATTTGATCACAATGATATCGTCATCTGTGATCACAGAAGATATATATCCTCTGTGATGATCGAACTCTACGATTCCTTTGGTGTTCCATATCTGAGTATACTCGTTGCCTCGCATACCGCTGACGACAGCGATCGTTTTCTCACCGTCTTCGAGATTTTCTGCGCCGAACAGCTATCCGTATACCTTCATATTCTCTCTGTACAGAGAATCCTTGGAGAAAAGCAGTATCTTTTTCATTCCTCCTCACCTCCTCTGTATCTTGCCAGATCAAGGCTGGATACCCTTTTCCCCACAGTCCAGCCCGCGGCTGCGGTAAAGGTTCCCACCCGGACAAATTCCTCAGCTGTTTCAGGGCTGTAAGCAAGGCACATCACAAATGACCCCTGAACGCCGGATACGCTGCC
>ONHU01000111.1 GCA_900317675.1 uncultured Eubacteriales bacterium | reverse complement strand
GAAACCTTGTCAGTATCTCTTCTGTAATACTCCGGATCATGTTCTCTGAGTCTTGATCCGCGTTTTACAGACAGAGTGTGGACTGTTATATTGTTAGCTCCAAGCGTCAGTATCTCTTCAAGAGTCGCTCTGAAATCCTGTTCGCTCTCTCCCGGCAGTCCGGCGATGAGGTCTGCATTGATGACATCGAAGTCATATTGCGACGCAAGTTCATACCCCCTGCGGATATCATCTGCAGTGTGATCTCTGCCTATGCGGCGGAGAGTCTCATCTTTCATAGACTGAGGATTGATACTGATGCGGCCTACGCCGCGGGATCTCATGACCTGGAGCTTTTCTGCAGTGATCGTGTCAGGACGTCCCGCTTCTATGGTGAATTCGACATCAGCCGGATCTATGTTAAAGCCGCTGATTACTGCAGCGATCAGCGAATCAAGCTGCTCAGCTGACAGTGTCGTGGGAGTGCCTCCTCCTACATATACGCTCTCTATCGCTGTGCCGTGCTGCCGGGCAAGCTCCGCAGTGAAGCTGATTTCACGCAGAAGATTATCAAAATACCTGCTGATCTCTTCCTCAGGAGCGACTGTAGATGCAAAAGAACAGTATTCGCATCTGGTCGGACAGAACGGAATACCTATGTACAGCCCTGCTCTGGATGAGGGATCTCCCTCGAGAACGCTGAGCTGGTATTCCATGATCTCTCTCAGAAGACTGATCTTATCAGCCGAAAGAAGATATCTTTCAGAAAGAAGCACCTCCATGCCTGATACGGATCCCGCTTCTTGGAGCATCTCATATGCAAGCTTCAGAGGGCGCACACCTGTCAGTGTTCCCCATCCCGGATCCATGCCGGTAAGTTCTGAGAGAAGTCTGTAAAACTCTCTTTTGATCTCATCCCTGTCAGAACATCCTTCCCTGTTGATGATGTAGCTGCCGTCTCTGAGAGGAAGTCTGCCTCCCGGCATCCTGAAGCCTATGACTTCAAATTCATCATCCGGCAGAAAGACCCGAGCCAGTTCCGAATAATGGTAATCATTCGTTATATTGTTTATATAGAACCTATACAAAAGGATTGGACCTCTTTTCGTATCCTATCTGTGTCGCCGGCCCGTGACCGGGATAGACGATCATGTTTTCATCAAGAGTATAAAGTCTGGATCTGATAGACTCTTCAAGCGTTGCCCAGTCTCCGGTCTCAAGCGAGGTGTTTCCTACCGAAAGTCTGAACAGGGTGTCGCCTGTGAAAATCTCTTTGTCTGTTGCAAAGCAAATGCCGCCTTCTGTGTGTCCCGGCGTCTCGATCACTCTGAACTGAGTATCTCCGAGCGTTACCGTATCTCCTTCATTGAGCAGCAGAGAAGCTTCCGGACAGGTTCCTCCGCCGTAAGACACAGACATCCACTTGTTGTCAAGACCTCCGTGAAGCAGGAATGACTCGCCTGCAGGTGCTGCGAAGACCGCATCAGGATATTTCTTCAGATATCTTTCCGCTGCGGCATAATGATCATAGTGCCCATGAGTAAGCAGGACGTATTTCAGGTCTTTTATCTCTGACTCTGCCTGAGGACCAAAGTATCCCGGATCTATCACGGCCTGAAAGCCTGTAGAGATATCAGTGACGAGATAAGTATTCTCCTGAAGAGGTCCCATCGGAAAGCATTTAACATCTATGCCCATATTGTTACCTCGGTCTGTATACTCTGATCACACCTTCTACCTGGCGAAGCGCTGTGAGAAGTCTCTGCATCTGATGCATATCTGTGATCTCGATAGTGATTAACGTATTGGTAGTTCCCGGTTCGCCCGGAGTCAGGTTCAGTCCGACTACTTCTATATCGTAATCATCGCAAACCTTGGATATATCTTTGAAAATTCCTTTTCTCTCTTCAGATACGACCTGAAGATCAACGTAGTACTTGCGGTTGGCATCCGGGGTATCCCAGTTGACGACGATAAGTCTTGCCTTGTCCTCTTCTCTCAGATTGGCAATATTGGTGCAGTCTATTCTGTGGACCGTTATGCCCTTTCCTTTGGAAATGTATCCGATGATAGGATCTCCCGGAACAGGGTTGCAGCAAGTCGCGCGTCTTATAAGAAGGTTATCGGTACCGTTTACGACTATACCTGATTCAGATGATTGAGAGCGTCTTTCTGGTTGTTTCTTTTTGACCTCTATCTGGTCTTTTTCGGCTTCTTTGGTCTGATTATCCGCTTCGTAGTATTCAATCAGCTTCTGCCCCAGCTTTGAGACTGAGTTGCCGCCTCTTGATATCTGCAGGTACAGCTCGTTTACGTCGGAACAGTTGAAATCCTTGACAGCTTTGAGAATGTAAGCATTCTTGGCTACCTGTACAGGATCATATCCCTTCTTTTTGATATAGTTGTTGATATTGGACTTGCCCCTGGTGACATCGCTGTCCTTTTCTGCCTTGCGAAGCCAGTTCCTGATCTTGTTGCGGGCCTGCGATGTCTTGCATATCTTGAGCCAGTCAATGCTCGGGCCGGATGAATTCGCTGATGTAACGATCTCAACGATATCTCCGTTATTGAGCTTGTGGTCTATCGTGACCATCTTGCCGTTGACCTTTGCTCCGACACATCTGATGCCTACTTCCGTATGGATCTTGAATGCAAAGTCAAGCGGAGTGCTCTCGGCAGGAAGTTCCACCACATCGCCGCCCGGCGTGAATACGAATACCTGATAATCAAACAGATCCATCTTGAGAGTCTCGAGGAACTCTACTGAGTCGTCAGCATCTTTCTGCCATTCAAGAGCCTGCCTGAGCCATGCAAGTTTCTGTTCGCTCTCATCTTCCTTGCCGGAAATCTTGCCTTCCTTGTATTTCCAGTGAGCAGCAATACCGTATTCAGCGATACGGTGCATCTCATACGTACGGATCTGGATCTCGAAAGGCTCGCCGTTATCGCCAAGTACAGTCGTATGCAGCGACTGATACATGTTAGGCTTCGGCATGGCGATGTAATCCTTGAATCTGCCCGGGATAGGCTTCCATCTGGTATGCACCATTCCAAGCGCTGCGTAGCAGTCCTTGACACTTGAAACCAGGATTCTTACCGCAAGAAGGTCAAAGATCTCATCAAGCTGTTTGTTCTGAAGCACCATCTTGCGATAGATGCTGTACATATGTTTTGACCTTCCTTTGACTTCATGCTGAATCCCTGCTTTGTCGAGTTCTGAGGAAATCTCAGCAATCAGTGTTTCCAGGTCTTTTTCGTATTTTTCACGTTTTGTAGTAACTGCTTCCGACAGTTTTTTGTATTCGATCGGATGAAGGAACTTAAGAGCAAGGTCCTCCAGCTCGAACTTGATGCTGAACATACCGAGTCTGCCTGCAAGAGGAGCATAGATCTCAAGAGTTTCCATGGCTTTGGATTCCCTCTTATTAGTAGGCATATACTCAAGAGTCCTCATGTTGTGGAGTCTGTCCGCGAGTTTAATGATCAGTACTCTGATATCCTTGGACATAGCAAGGAACATCTTGCGGAAGTTCTCTGCCTGGACCTTCTCGGATGAAGCATCATAGGAAATATTACCGAGCTTGGTGACTCCATCAACAAGAGCAGCTATCTTTTCATCAAAGTCCTTGACGAGCTGTTCCCGGGTGTAGGCGGTATCCTCCACAACATCGTGGAGAAGACCCGCTATGACAGTTTCGTTATCCATGCCAAAACCTGCCAGGATCAAAGCGACCGCGATCGGGTGGATAATATAAGGTTCTCCACTCTTGCGGTATTGCCCTTCATGAAGTTTATGGGCAATTTCATACGCTTTGACTATGGCTGAATCATCATACTTAGGATTGATCTCACAGATCTCCTGCATGAAATGTTCAGTTGACAGGTCAAGCACTTTACCGACTGACATACTACTCTCCGGTTAAATATACAATAATAATATTTCTATTTGACGATTCCGTCATTTTCACGTCTTCTGCTGTTTCTTCTGCGTTCTTTCTCAGCTCTTTCCTGCTGCTCAGCATACTTGGAGAGGCTCTCCTTTCTGGTAAGCTCATAGAAGAGCGGGCTGCAGAGGAAGATCGATGAATATGTTCCGACGAATACACCGATAATAAGCGGGATCAGGAATCCTCTCAGCTCAGAGCTTGCCATGAAGAAGAGCGGAAGCATTACCAGCAGTGTTGTTATCGATGTCATGATCGATCTTGAGAGTGTCTGGTTGATACTTGTGTCGATGAGTTCTTCATTCTGTTTACGCTTGAAGAATTTTGAATTCTCTCTGATACGGTCGAATACAACGATGGTGTCATTGATAGAGTAACCTACTACAGTAAGGATACCGGCAATGAACGGGTTGTTGATCGTGATACGGAAGATCGCGTA
>ONHU01000180.1 GCA_900317675.1 uncultured Eubacteriales bacterium | reverse complement strand
GTATGCCGAGCACAAAAGCAACGAATATGCTGACTGCCGAGAGCGCGGACGAGAGCAGCTGGGCTGACCTGCCGAGTTCTCCCGTGAGTTGTGTTACTGCAGTCTGTCCTTTTATGGCGTTAAATGAATAAAAAATCGCAACGCCGATGACGAGAGTATAAAAGTATACGGTGTAGTCACGTATACTGTTTTTGATATTTCTTACTGCGAGTTTAAATAACATCGTTCAGATCACCTCCGAGGAGTGTCACGACGTCCATGATCCTGTTGAAGAATTCCTTGCGTCCGGAGTTTCCTCTGCGGATCTCGTTATATATCCTGCCGTCTTTGAGGAAGATCACGCGTTTTGCATAGCTTGCCGAAAAGCTGTCATGTGTGACCATGAGTATGGTCGAGCCGAGTTCAGTGTTCAGGTACTCGAGTCTCTCCATCAGCATTCCGGATGACTTTGAGTCCAGCGCGCCTGTCGGCTCGTCAGCAAGCACGATGCTCGGATCGGTTATGATAGCCCTCGCCGAAGCCACTCTCTGTTTCTGTCCTCCAGACATCTGGTACGGATATTTGTCCAGCACCGCGGTGATCCCGAGCTGGCGGGAGACTCTCTCCACAGCTTCTTTGATGCTGCGCGGGTCCTCCCCTTTGATCGAGAGCGCCAGGGCGATATTCTCATAGGCTGTCATGGTGTCGAGCAGGTTGAAATCCTGGAAGATGAAGCCGTGTCGAGCAGGTTGAAATCCTGGAAGATGAAACCGAGCTTGTCTCTGCGGAACTTGTTGAGGTTCTCGCCTTTGAGTTCTGTCACATCGGTCCCCTCGAGGAAGATCTTCCCTGCGGTAACTGTGTCGATCGTCGAGATGCAGTTGAGGAGCGTAGTCTTTCCGCTTCCGGATGCTCCCATGATGGCGACGAATTCGCCTTTGTCGACGGTAAAAGATATATCATCGATGGCCTTTGTCAGACTGGATCTGGTGCCATAGTATTTTTCAATGTTCTGTATTTTCAGTAATTCCATGATTTTGTCTCCTATCAGTAAAGAGCCGGCGAATGCCTTCCTGCACTCACCCGGCTCTTGTATTCTAATGCCTGTCCGTATTTCTGTCGTTGTTTCTATCTTACACAACCTTACAATAATGAAAGGTTGACGCGGTCTGTGCTACTCCGGCGGGCTTCCCGCAGGCCTCTTTCACAGGACTTCATGCATCCTGTTTTTTCCGAAGGATATCTGTATTTCTGTATACTCGTCTTTGACGGACTCCGCTTTGATATCGTGCCCCAGCTGACCGTTTTCGCCGGTAAAAGACTTTTCGAATATGCGCGGCAGATCCGCTTCGGATATGCCTATCCCGTTGTCGCGGAAATGCAGGACGGTCCTGTCCAGCAGCTCCTCGGCCCACACCCGGATCACCGAATCCCTATCCGGCGAAGCGTATTTGATACTGTTGGACATCAGCTGGCTCAGTATGTATGTGATCCACTTGCTGTCCGTCATCACCCTGACATCAAGGCCTTCAGTCTCGAGGCTTATATCATGCCCCTGTATCTCTTCGCGATACTTGAGCGCGACATCCGTAAATACCCTTTTGAGAGATACTTCCTTGAAGATAAAATCTTTTTCGGCGTTGTTGCTTCTGGAATAAAACAGCACATTTTCGATATAGTCATCTATCCGGCGAAGCTGCTCCATGTATCTGGTATTGCCGTCATTGTGGCTCATCAGATACAGGCTCGCGACAGGGAGCTTGATCTCATGGACCCAGAGCTCGATAAATTCGCGGAAATCCGCATTTTCCCGCCTGTAATCGCCGATCCGTTCAGTCATGGACTTGCCTGTTTCCCGGAGCACGTCATAGAGGACCTGTCCTTCGTAAAAGTCCGGTCTCTCCAGTATCTCCGGCAGCAGATCTTTCCTGTCCAGTTCTTCAAGGCTGCTGATCACCATATCATAAAATCTCTTGCGGCGCAGGTATTCAGCAGTCTCAGCGACGATGACTCCGATGACCATGATCACGACCGTGATGATGATCGCCTCAGAAGAAACTTTGAACGCAAAGAGGATGCAGGCGGTGATCAGGATCACGACCAGCAAAGTGATGAAGTAACCTATTCTGCTTTTGAAATAACGGCTCGGATTCATTTCAGAATGTACCCCTGCTTTTTCCTTGTCTCAATAGCATCAGGAAGTCCAAGCGCCGCGAGCTTGGCCCGCAGCCTGCT
>ONHU01000113.1 GCA_900317675.1 uncultured Eubacteriales bacterium | reverse complement strand
TGTTTTCTGATTTCATTTGAATACATAATTACTCCTTTCTCATACAACAATAAAAATCGTCGCCGACTATTCGAATGAGTTTTCGGCAACGATTCTTATTTTGTAAAACTGCTTGAAAAATCGCAAGTGAAAAAGCAGCTTCTCAGCTCTTTAGTTTCATTTAAGGAATGAAGAATACAATCCATTCATAATCAGGTAAAAGGAAAAGCGGACTTCGGCCCGCGAAGGATGGAGGATGAGATGAAACTTAAGCAAAAGATGATCATGGACGGGATAATGATGATTCTGCTTTTGGTACTGATGAACTATGATCTGACCGGAGGCCTGATACACGAGTTTCTTGGCATAGTGATACTTGTGGGCTTCATTATTCATGCTGCTGCAAACAGAAGATACTATGCTGCGATGATCAAAGCCATAAAAAGAGGGAAAGCCGGAACGAGGAACAAGGTGGCCTTTGCGATCAACATCATTCTTCCGTTTTTAGCGATATTGATGTTACTCAGTTCTGTCGCGGTCTCAAGGGAGCTGCTGCCTGGTATATCCGTCATGTTCAGAAGCGAGATGTGGGTACCCATCCATATCATATGCGCTGTAGTGCTTCTGATATGTGTATTTATCCATGTATGTCTGCATGCAAAAATGATAAGCGCGTTTATCGGACAGTATGCTGAAAGCCCTGCTTTGCAGAAACTGAAGAGCGCCGGGATGAGGGTAATGGCATTTCTGTTTGCACTTCTGGTAATAAAGAGCAGCTTCAGCAACATGACAGATGCGGTAAGTCTTCTGCCATCCGGAGATCCGAATCAAAGCGAATTTGATTCGGACAGCAATAAGCAGAGTAATGAGATGATCATAGAGGACAATGATACAGGTGATCAGGACGGATATGTGATAGAGATAGAGCCTGAGCCGGAAGCTGAGGAAACAGTATCTCTTGAGGACTACCTTGGTTCGCTCTTCTGCAGCGGCTGCGGCAGACATTGCAGCCTGTTGTCGCCGCGTTGCGGAAAGGGAGAGAATCAGGCGTCACAGGCAGCCGAAGAATACTATGAAACATATAGCGGACAATCCGTTTAATCCGTATAGAAGAAAGGAGAGCTGAACTATGAGAAAAAGCGATGAAACAAATGAAACCATGGAAGAAAGCAAGGAAACCATGGAGCAGATTGCACCTGAAGAAAACAAAGAAACCGTGGAGCAGATTGCACCTGAAGAAAACAAAGAGCAGATCGATATCGATGAACTGGAAGAGGCGTCAGCAGAACCCGGTATAACTCCTGCAAAACAGAAAAAAGAAGGAGCAGGTTCATGGAGTGAAAAAAGTGTAACAAGGAAGTTCGTGGTAATCGCACTGGCAGCAGCTGTCCTGCTGAATACTGCGATTTCTGCAGGGATAACAGGAGCGCTATTAAGGAAACAGACGAAAGAGATGCCTGCCATGAGCGGAAAAGGGCATATGCGAAACGAAATGCACTTTGACAACGATCATAGAGGAAAGGGAAAGACAACAGCTCCGGAAACCGGTCAGAATACTGAACAGGCTCAGCAACAGTCTTCAAAAGCATCTATTGGAGTCATTATCAAAGAAGACTCAGGAGTCATTGTTGCTCAGATAACAGGAGAAAACGCAAAGAAAGCAGGTTTTAAAGAAGGCGACAAGATCGTTTCTGTAGAGGGTAAAAACATCTCCGCCAGCAGCGATCTGATATCTGAAGTACAATCACACAAATCAGGAGATACAATAACAGTAACAGTTGAACGTGACGGACAAAACATTGAAATCAAAACTGTACTGGATTAGTGATGGGCTATAAACCTGCTCAGGCACCGTTCGGACATACGGCTGAGTCAGGAAATGAGTCAGCAGAGGAATCGAAAACCTGAAAAATAAATATTTTCAGCCGGGTTCGACTCCTCACACCTTCACCAGTAACGATGGGGCTGTCGCACAATAAAAGTGTGGCAGCCCCATTTATCCGGCGTTATCCGGCGCATTCCCGGTAGCCAGAGCGTTCTGTATTATCAGCTCCGCTGACCCTCTCTTGAGCTGGCATATCCTGTGCATATCCTGAACGTACTCTTCGCTCATGCCGCACTGCAGCCAGTCGATGATCAGCCCGAAACATGCGCACTTGTGGTACCTGATGAAGAGCTCCCTGTCGCTTTCGGATACAGGCACGTCAGGGAAGACCGTCTCCGAGTATTTTCTGATCACGTGCTCGCATATCCTCCACAGGGAAGAAATGTTGGAGTGGCTGCCCGAACTGAATATGTGCATGATGACGCGCTTGTTGGCGCGGGCGAATTCCATTGCCGCAGCAATGCACTCATCTATGGAGTTGAGCTGCGGATACTCAAGTACAAAATCATCCGCCTTATCTGACAGGATGCCCTCAAGAAGTGCGGGGATATCCTGGTAGTGGTAGTAGAAAGTGTTGCGGTTGATCCCGCATCGCTCAGTTATATCTCTTACAGTTATCTTCTCTAGAGGCTTTTCGGCAAGGATATCCAGAAAAGCCTGGTTGATCGCTTTCTTGGTAAGCTCAGAAGCGGCCATATGAGAACCCCCTTTCATTGCTTTGGCCTGAAAGTCAGGCAAAACCGGTGATTTGCCCGGTTTCTGTGCATCACCTGACAATTATCTGTGCAACATCCTTTCCCGGAGAGTTATTATGATGCCGGTAAAAGATGACCATAGGTCAGATAATGATATCAGATGGCAGTCTGAAATTAAAGATTCATGAAAGGTCGTGAAAGATATGAAGATTAGTAAAAGAGCTATAAACGTAGCGGTATTTACAGCTGTGGCTCTGATGTTCGTTATGGTTTTCGGTTACACATTCAGAATGTTCAGCGAGATCAAAGCTATGGATCTCAGCGGACTTGATTCAGATAAAATGGGCATCGCAGCGACAGATATGACAGAGGACAGCAGCAAGGCTGAGCCGGGCGAGGCTGATGCGGTCGCCAAAGTTGAGACTGTAATGCTGAACAGCGTGGATGCCAGGGACATGACAGCCAGCATCAGGGCAGACTATGACAACAACAGAATGGTCCTCCTGATCCTCTCGGACGGAACCGAGGCGGCAGCAAAGGCAGATGACCCGGCAGAGTGGAATAAGGTCATCGAACTCGGAGACACCTGCTCAGCAGAAGGTGAGCAGATCCTCAGCAGAAGCGGACTGGAAGGCTGGAGCTTCGATGTTGAGATCCTGAACGATACCTGTCCGCAGAACGCGCTCCTTACATTCGCAGACGGTGAGTGCACATACAATGCAAGAATTGCAGAATAACTGATCTGCGTTCACCTGATCCCTGATAACCCGCATAACTGAAATGGGGTTGCCACATTTTATCCAAATGCGACAGCCCCATTTATTATTGATTATGCTATTATTAGTGCAAAAGCTCGTGGTTCTGTCTTGGAAACTATTATGGTGAGCCTAACACGGGCGGGCCTTTGCCGCGGTAATAAGACCGCGTATACAGATCGGCGTTACCGCCTGTCCAGGACAGGCATACCGCAAATCCGCAAGCAGAAGCGAAGCGCTTGCGAACGGCTGCAAGCTAACGCCACCATCTCCACCATCGTTATGCTCCAGAGAGAAATCTCCGGAGCTCTTTTTCTTTACTTTTTCATCAGTTGAATCGAAGAATATTTACTTCCAGACGTCAAATTCGCTATAATAAGTAAAGAATTGTAGAAGAGGAGTAAGCAGAGATGTTTTCATATGAAAAACTGGAAGCAGCTTTAAAAGAAAAAGGGATCAGCAAAACAATGCTATCTGAGGATCTGGGTCTTTCCTCAAGAACGGTCGCCAAGATCGCAAAGGGCGAAAAGCTTTCCAAAAGGAGCATGCAAAAGATTGCGGATTATCTTGACCTGCCGGCTGATGACTTAGTACGGGAAGTTTCTGACAACATGATCCTTCAAACACTTAGGGATGAAAAAGAAATGAAGCTGTCCGGAGGCCTTTACCATGAGCTTCAGGTCAGGATGACTTACAATTCGAATCACATAGAGGGCAGCAAGCTTTCAGAAGAACAAACACGAATGATCTTTGAGACGAATACCATCGATATAGGTGATGGTATCCCTGTAGATGATATTCTTGAAACGGTGCATCATTTCCGAGCCATTGATTATGTGATCGACAATGCTGAAGTCATGCTTTCAGAAGATGTTATCAAGCAGCTGCATTTTATCCTGAAACATGATACAAAAGACTCGACTCTTTCATGGTTTGCAGTCGGTGATTATAAAAAGCG
>ONHU01000114.1 GCA_900317675.1 uncultured Eubacteriales bacterium | reverse complement strand
GCGACAGGACAGTCTTCTGTATGAGCCGTCACAGTGAATCCTGCCGGAGGCTGGCTTATATAGTCAGTGTGGCTCATCCAGCATACATTGACATCATCTGCTGACCTGAGTATGCCTTCTTTGCCGTCAATGATCACCTCTGTGCGTCCGTACTCACTGGTCGGAGCCGACTTGATCATGCCTCCGAGGCGGTATGCCATGAGCTGCGCACCGTAGCATATGCCGAGCACAGGTACGCCGAGCTCAAATATCCTGTCGTCAATGGACGGAGCGCCTTCTCCATAAGCGCTCTGCGGTCCGCCTGTAAAGATGATCCCTTTTGGATCAAAGGAGCGGATCATGTCAAGATCAGCGGATTCAAAGCCTCTGATCTCGGAATACACGCCGCATTCCCTGACTCTTCTGGCTATGAGCTGATTGTACTGTCCGCCGAAATCTACTATTAGGATCCTGTTCTGTGCCATATGATACCCTTCCTGTCTGTGATGCTTCCGGATCTCTGTCCGGCATGCATTTTCCGGTTGAATTGGTTTATTTGACCCTGAAACGATTACTGTAAAGCATTGTTTCAGAAGTGTCTGCGCATATATTCGACTGTTCTGTGAAGTGTGTTGCTCTTATATATTTTGTCAAGATTTGACGCAAAATCAAGTCCGTAGTGCTCCCCCAGCTGAGAAAGCCTGTCTTCTATGATCCGGTCTCTTTCTGATGAAGTCTCCTCCAGATAGTCATCCATCACCATCTGCCTGCCGATATCAGAGGACAGATTGTACACTCCCGCCCCTATGAGCCTGACAGGTCTGTGTTCGATCTGCCTGAGCATATCCAGGGATTCCCGGTAGATGACAGCCGGAGAATCCGCTGAAGTGACCAGTCTGGATCTGGTTATGTTCTTCATATCTGCATATGTGATCTTGAGCGTCACGCCCTTGCCGTGAAGGCCGGTGCGGCCGACCCTGTGAACGACACAGAGCGCCAGAAGCACGAGCACATCGTCGAGGAGCTGATAATTGTCAACATCCTCCTGAAAAGTGATCTCACGGCTTACCGACTTGGCATCCTCCATTCTGTAAGGTGTGACCTTTCTGTCATCGATCCCGTAAGCCAGCTGCGTGATCCATCTGCCATGTTTGCCCAGCAGCCTGATCACGTCATCCTGCCTCTCGCGTACATCTCTGACAGTATTAATGCCGATCCTGCCAAGCCTCTCGGCAGTCCTGGATCCGACCGTATAGAGGACGCCGACTTTGCGGTCGATGATAAGATCGACAAAAGCTTCCGGCGAAGTGATCTCGAAGTATCCGTCAGGCTTCTTCTCTTCGCTTGCAGTCTTGGCAGCAGTCTTGGAATAACCGACTCCTACAGAGCAGCTGAGATGCAGCTCCTCGCGGGTCCTCCGTTTGATCTCGCCTGCGATACGCCTCGCGCCTTCTATATCCACGGCCTGAGCAGTTACATCAAGATACGCCTCATCAAGAGCGATATATTCAGAAGCTGAAGCGTATGTGTTCCATATCTCGTGAAGCTGATGCGAAACCCCGGAATATTTTTCAAAATCAGGATGTCTGTAGATGCCGCGCGGGCAGAGGCGGTAGGCTTCCTTGATATTCATTCCGGAGTGAACACCGAACTTGCGAGCCTCATAGCTGGCAGTAGCGACTACACCCCGCTCAGACGGAAGCGCCCCAATGATAAGCGGCCTGCCTCTGAGAGAAGGATCATCCCTCATCTCGACAGAAGCATAAAATGCATCCATATCCACATGTATGATGATATTCTTCACTATATCGCCTCCAGAACATTTGTTCTGATTATATCATACACGTCAATAGCTGAAATCTCCGCTCTTTCCTCCGCTTTTGGTCACAAGATGCACATCGGTGATGGTCATGCGTCTGTCGATTGCTTTGCACATGTCGTAGATCGTCAGAAGCGCAACAGATGCTCCCGTCAGGGCTTCCATCTCGACTCCGGTCTTCCCTTCCGTCACTGCCGTGCAGAAAACTGTGACAGCGCAGGCTTCCTCGTCGGTCTCAAATGTGACGCTTGCGTTGGTCAGCTGCAGCGGATGGCACATCGGTATGAGATCGGATGTCCGTTTGGTTCCCATGATCCCTGCGACCTGCGCAACAGTGTAAACATCGCCTTTCCTGATCCTGCGGCCCGAGACAGCGTCCATCGCTTCCCTGCTCATATGGATCGTGCCCTGCGCGACTGCAGTCCTCTTAGTGACATCCTTGCCGCTGACATCGACCATATATGCATTGCCTTTATCATCAAAATGTGTGAATTCGCTCATATTTCTGCTCCTGTTTTCAGAACGTCAGCCTGAGTGCAGTGCCGTTCAGATGTGCAAAAGGACCGGCTGTCACGCGCTCTCTCCCGGTTCCGAAGTAATCAGTATCGAAGGTGATCGGCGAACCGTCCGGGTTTTCGAATCTCTGCTCAGGTTCGAAAGCCATCCCGAGGGTATCCGTGCAGATCAGCTGCGCTGTACCCTGCAGCATCTCATCTGTCAGATCCGTCACCAGATACCAGCCATCCTCGCGCTCTTCGATCCTGAGTGATATCTCATGCGCAGTATCGACTGAAGCGCCGGTCTCCTTTTCCCATGGTTTTGCGCCGTTGAAGTATACATTGCCCTCTGACCAAACCGGCAGCGGGATGTAATAGCGGTCACTTGCCGGAGAGCCCATTCCGCAGTAACCGTCGAACTCCCTGTCCCATTCATCAAAGGTCCTGTATCCGTCGAATCTGAATGTCCCGGCAAGGACATTGCAGTCGTCCCACGCATTGCGGTCACCGCTCATGGTCTCCATAAGCATCTTCATCACAGGTCTCAGCGGCTTCTGGATGAAGATGTTGTTATAGAATCTGTCATCTCCGTGCAGAAATGTCATAAAGCCCGCGACCTGCGTGCGGTGCGGGTAATGATACGGCGTATAGCGAGGCGATGCCAGGCTCAGCGCGCCGTTGTCTGTGCCCATTCCGACAGAGACAAGTCCTCCTGCGATCAGATTGTGGACTATAGCTGTTCCCTGACAGGCGATCTTGATCGCGCGGTCTGAGAGGAGCAGATTATTGTCGATCAGTGTCGGCCCGTGGGATACTTCGACAAAAATATCTTCGCCAAGAGCCTGCGTGATGGCGAGATCCGGCTTTTCAGGCGCCTCCTCCATCACAGGGATGCTGTTGTCATGCATCAGGTTCTGCGTGACTCTTGTCCCCTGCGCCTGCCAGTCGAGCCACAGGCCTCTTGTGCAGTTGTGGATATGATTTCGTCTGAATACCGTATCTATCGCAGCATGCATTTTGATGCCGCCGATCTCGGCTCCGGCAAGATTCTGTTTGTTGTTGATATGATGTATGTGATTGTCCTCGATCAGAGAGAATACTCCGCCGAGGTGTCCTACGATCCCTGTCTGCCCGCAGTCATGGATATTGCATCTTCTGACAATATGCGAACCGACTGTCTCTTTTGACCAGCCCTCATCCTGAGCCTGGCAGATGCATTCGCGCTCTGTCTGTGTTCCGTCTTTGTATTTCCAGTTGAGCCACTTGTTATCATTGCCCTTCTGTCTGTACTTGCCAAGTGAGATGCCGCTGCATTTTGATTCAAAGATCTCGCAGTCCTCGATGATCCAGCCTTTTGACCAGTGCGGCGCTATCATGCCCTCCTGGAAGGCTGTCGGAGGCGCCCACTGGGTCGCCGCCTGACAGACGGTAAATCCGGATAATGTGATATAACCTATACCTTCTTCCTTCGGAGTGAAGCAGGCAGACCTTACAGTGATCTCAACAGTCTCTTCTTCCGGATCCGCGTCCTGAAAGTTTGCATAGAACACTGTCTCGTTTCCGTCCTGCTCTGCATACCATTGATATACTGAGAAATCCCGGTCCCACGAGGCATCCGACGGCTCTGCTTTCCTGACTGCTTCCGGAGAGGACGCTTCATACATAGACTTTCCGTTCAGAAACACATCGCCTGTATGTGCTGTGAACTCTGCCATGAACCAGTCGCCGCTGATCCTTGTTGTATACGGGTTACGCTCAGTAAAGATGTCATTGCTGACTCTGGCAATCCATATGCCGTCTTTCTTCTCCCATCCTTTCAGGACCTCAGCGCCTGTAATCACAGCTTTAAGAGGCTCTGCAGAGCGGTACACGATGCGGGCATCTT
>ONHU01000117.1 GCA_900317675.1 uncultured Eubacteriales bacterium | reverse complement strand
TATTTTACAGGGAAGCACTTCAGTGCGTCGCCGTTAGCTGTAACGAGGTTCTCTGCGAGTACGGAGTCACATACGATAGCTGAAAGTGTTCCGCTCTTGAGCTCTTCTGCCGCGTCAGGGAGCTGCTTGTACTGATTGTTCTGAGCTCCTGTATCTTTCAGTACTCCTCCGCTGATCTCATCACTTACAAGGAAGTCTCCTGTTGTTCCGAGGTGAGTTCCTACCATCTTGCCTGCAAGGTCTTCCATTGCAGCGATGTCACTGTCCGCGGTGACTACCATGTACTGCTGAACTGATGTATATGGATCAGAGAACGCCATCTCCTCTTTACGCTCTTCTGTGATCGTGATGCACGCGAGGCCGAGATCGGCGCTTCCGCTTGTCAGTGTTGCAGGAATGGTATCGAATGAGATGTTGGATACCTCAAGCTCTACTCCGAGCTCATCCGCGATCGCCTGCGCGATCTCGATGTCGATTCCTGTAGGCTCTCCGCCTTCTCCGATATATTCAAACGGCGCCCATGCTGCGTCTGTGCAGACTACGATCTTGCCCTTTTCCTGGATCTTTTCCTGGATCTCAGCGAGCTTTCCGCCGCCTTCACCATCGCCGCTGCCTTCATCGCTGCTTCCGCCGCCGCATGCTGCGAGGGCCATTACCATCATGACTGCAAGGATCAGTGTAAGTGCCTTTTTGATTTTTGAACTCTTCATGTTTTTACCTCCTCCGGTATTCCTTAATACCCTATAACTGTCTGTTTATGGTTTTCTATCAGAAGGTCCGTCCTCCCGATACGTTTCTGATATATGCTATCTGAGATCTTACGGATGCCGGGCTCGTGCCTCCGGCTGAATTACGCTGATGTACATCCTCTTCAATAAGATCTGAAAACTGTTTGTATTCCTCAAGCGGCAGCTCTTCGAGTATAACACCTCTGCCAAGGCAATAGGAAACGATTTTTCCCGAAATATTGTATGCGTCCCTGAAAGGCATCCCCTTGACTACCAGGTAATCCGCGAGGTCTGTAGCGTTTACATAGCCCTGCTTTGCGGATTCGAACATGTTCTCTTCGTTGATCTCCATGACATCGACCATCTCGATGAATGCTTCGATGCTCAGCTTGACTGTCTCGACCGAGTCGAAAAGAGGTTCTTTGTCTTCCTGCATGTCCTTGTTGTAAGCAAGAGGCAGACCCTTGAGCATTGTCAGTATCGACATCAGGTTTCCGTAGACCCTTCCGGTCTTGCCCCTGCACAGCTCCGCTACGTCAGGGTTCTTCTTCTGCGGCATGATCGACGATCCTGTCGTATATTCATCAGGAAGCTGGATAAATCCGAATTCCGATGTCGCCCACATAATGATCTCTTCGGAAAGCCTCGAGGTGTGCATCATGATGATGGACATTGCGGAAATGAATTCCACCATGTGATCCCTGTCGGATACAGCGTCCATACTGTTCATCGCTATGCCGTTAAAACCAAGCAGGTTGGCTTCATACACTCTGTCGATGTTGAACGTCGTTCCGGCAAGCGCGCAGGCTCCGATCGGCGATCTCTCAAGCATCCTCTTCTTGCAGTCCTCAAGTCTGCTTTTGTCCCTTTCGAACATCATCGCGTAAGCCATGAGGTGCTGTGCAAAAGATACAGGCTGTGCGTGCTGCATGTGAGTGTAGCCCGGCATTATCACGTCGATGTTGGCTTCAGCTTTGTTGGCCAGGACCTTCATGAGTTCGCAGATGAGGTAGTTGATGCTGTCGATCTCCTCGATGCAGTACATCTTGGTGTCCAGCGCTACCTGATCATTACGGCTTCTTGCGGTGTGGAGCTTTTTGCCTACATCGCCGATGCGGTCAGTCAGCACCTTCTCTACGAACATGTGGATATCTTCGGCAGTAGGATCGATCGGGAGCGCTCCGGATTCGATATCCGCGCAGATACCGTTCAGCCCGTCAATGATCATGTTGGCCTCGCTGCGAGGGATGATCCCCTGCTTTGCCATCATCATGGCGTGCGCCTTGCTTCCGGCGATATCTCTCTTATAAAGTCTCCGGTCAACCGCTATTGAAGAATTGATTTCGTCTACCAGGTCCGCTGTAGTTCCGACGGTCCTGCCTGCCCACATTTTATCCATTGTTACTCCTATTTGCTTTTCTGTTCGAGAACTGCCTGTACAAGTGTCGGCAGACCCCAGATGTTGATGAAGCCCTCTGCCTGAGAGTGATCGTAGTCAGACTCTCCGAACGATACCAGCTCTTCGTCATAGAGTGAGAATGGTGAAGTCGTTCCTGCAGGGATGATGTTGCCCTTGTAGAGTTTGAGCTTGACCTCTCCGGTCGTGTTCTTGTCTGCTTCGTTGGCAAAAGCAGTGAGTGCTTCCTGAAGTGGTGAGAACCACTTGCCGTTGTATATCATGTCCGCGTAGTCCACTGCGAGTTTCTGCTTGAGGTGGAGTGTTTCCTTGTCCACTGTCAGCATCTCGAGCTGCTCATGAGCGAAATACAGGATGGTTCCGCCCGGAGTCTCATATACGCCGCGGTCTTTCATTCCGATCAGCCTGTTCTCGACGATGTCGATGATGCCGATTCCGTTCGCTCCGCCGAGCTCGTTGAGCTTCTCGATGATCTTGCTTGCCTTCATCTTCTCTCCGTTGATCGATACCGGAGCGCCGGCTTCGAAACCGAGAGTGACGTATGTAGGTTCGTCCGGAGCCTGGAGAGGAGAAACTCCCATTTCGAGGAAGCCTTCCTTTTCATACTGAGGCTCGTTGGAAGGATCTTCGAGATCCAGACCTTCGTGGCTCAGGTGCCAGAGGTTCTTGTCCTTGGAGTAGTTGGTCTCTCTGGATATCTTCAGAGGTACATTGTGAGCCTCTGCATAATCGATCTCTTCATCTCTGGAGCTGATGTCCCACTCTCTCCATGGAGCGATGATCTTCATTCCAGGTGCCCATCTCTTGATAGCGAGCTCGAATCTTACCTGATCGTTACCCTTTCCTGTAGCTCCGTGGCAGACAGCGTCAGCTCCTTCTTCCAGAGCGATCTGCGCCAGCTTTCTGCCGATGATCGGACGGGCAAAAGCAGTACCGAGCAGATACTTTTCATATTTTGCGCCCATCTTGAGTGAAGGGATGATTACCTCGTCTACCATCTCATCGGTGAGGTTAGCTACGATCAGCTTGCTTGCTCCAGTCTTGAGGGCCTTTTCTTCAAGACCTTCGAGTTCGTCTGCCTGACCTACGTTTCCGCAGACTGCGATGATCTCAGGATCATTATAGTTTTCCTTGAGCCATGGAATGATGATGGAAGTATCGAGTCCACCGGAATATGCCAGTACGATTTTTTTGATATCCTTGTTTCCCATTTCTATACCTCTTTGAAGTCCGTATTTTGTTCAGTTCTGTATTTTGAATATTTATAATGTCGTTATTATAAATATACACAAGGTGCATGTCAACACTTTTCGCGGTTAAATATTCATTGTTTTGCATAAAATTCCAACCATTGCAAAACGCCCGAAAACGTTGCGGTTACTATTGTTTCCGCGGAGATACAAAGCCACACATTCAGCCGCGATGTATTTTTATGCAAAACAAAACCGGACCTCCGCAGGGGTGATCCGGTCTGTTGTTTTCCTTATTATATACAGGCTCTGCCTATACCTTGGTCTTGCGCCATGCTCTGCGCATCGCGTCGATCTGTTTCTTGTCGACGTTTCTTTTCTTGAGTTCGTTGAGATACATCTCTTCCGTCATGCCGATCTTCTTGTAGTACTTGATGATCTCTTTCTGCTTGTAGTTGAGATAGTAATACATGCCGCCGATCGCTGCTCCGGCAACGACGACTCCGATCAGAAGACCGATCCACTTGAACTTGACAGTCAGGAGGATCAGCAGGAGCACGAGAACGATTCCGCCGCCGATCATGATATATCTCAGCTTCTTAGGATCTGCCTGTTTAGGCGCCTTGATCCCCTCAGCGTTGAGTTTCTGTCTGTACAGATTCTTCTGATATCCGCCGGATGGTCTGTTGTAGTTCATATTGCCCGGCATTTTTGCGTTTCTGTTTTTGCTCATATATCTCCCTTTCACCGGCCTTCTATACTCTCTTCAGGCCGGACTATTTTTATTTTCGCTCAATCTTATCATATTTCCGCCGTATATACACGCATTATTTGAATATACATGCAAATATTGCCCCTGTTAACTACTTGATGCCTGCGGATGCGGAATGTGATAAGATAGTTCCGTGATATGAATTACAGATAATAAAGGTACGGGATCCAGGGCGGTCACGTATCAGCAAATCATGGAGACAATATGACTGAAAATAAAAAAATCCCGGTCCTGGCGGATCTCTTTCTGACGTTCTTCCGGATCGGACTCATGATGTTCGGAGGAGGCTACGCGATGCTGCCTATCCTCCAGAGAGAAGTCGTCGAAAAAAAAGGCTGGTCTACTGAAGATCAGCTTGCGGACTACTACGCCGTCGGCCAGTGCACGCCGGGGATCATCGCCGTGAACACAGCTACTTTTGTCGGCTCCTCGACAGCAGGCGTCAGCGGCGCCGTGCTTGCGACCCTCGGTGTCGTCACCGGTCCGATCATCGTCATCCTTATAATCGCATCTTTTCTCAGCGGCTATATGGATCTGCCGGTGATTGCCCACGCTTTCAGCGGCGTGCGAGCATGCGTCACAGCCCTCATCCTATCAAGTGTCATAAAGCTCTTTACCGGCTCAGTCAAAGACTGGCCTTCGAGGATCATATACCTTGCCGTGCTCGCGCTCGCGGCTGCAGGGACTTTTGCCGTGTTCCCTGACGGGATCACCGGGATCATGGACTTCATCACATCTCCTATCTTCCTCGTCCTCGCGGCGGGCGTTGCCGGGCTGGCGATACGTTCTGTGAAAGGAGGGCTCAGGAAAT
>ONHU01000120.1 GCA_900317675.1 uncultured Eubacteriales bacterium | reverse complement strand
ACGAAATCAAACGCACAGCAGAAGGGGCAACCGTAAAAAAAGGAAAGAGATTCAGAAAATATTCCGAAGATGCCCTTATCAAGTGGCTTGAACAGTAAGGAGAATCATGAAATGAAGATCATCATTTTATGCATAGCTGTTTTTCTGGTTTTGTTTTATGCTGTAAGGTCCTCAAAGGCAAAGAAAGGGGAACCATACAGTTTAAAAGATTTCATATTAGAGATATTCAATCATACAGGTGACAGCAGAAACTTCAAAAGATAGAAGTCCGCTGCCGCAGATTAGGAACCATAAAGATGAATGCTGAATGCAACAGAGCATAAGACAGGATCGTGCGTCTGGATATCCCGGCATTCAGAGAGGAGATTTCAAAAATGAAACAGGAGATCGTTGAGCTTAGAAAGCTGATGTCTGAAGAAGGCATGGACGCTTATTATGTACCTTCCGGAGACTTCCACAGCTCGGAGTATGTTAATGATTATTTCAAGGCACGTGAATTCATGAGCGGACTTACCGGCGAGGCTGGTGAACTGATCGTGGATGCACAGGGCGCGTGGCTCTGGACTGATGGAAGATATTTCCTTCAGGCTGAGCAGCAGCTTGCCGGAACAGGTATCGAGCTCATGAGAATGGCTGAACCTGGTGTCCCTACACTCGAGGAGTTTCTCGGGAAAATGGCAGCAGATCATAACAAGGCAAATCCGGACAAGGCATTCGTACTCGGTTTTGACGGCCGGGTAGTACCGGGAAGTTTTGACAAGACAGCAAAAGAAATATTCGCGGATCTTAATGTAGAGATCAAATGGGACAAGGATCTGGTTGACAAGGTATGGACGACCAGACCTGAGCTCAAGCCTACAGATATCTATGAACTGCCTATCACATCGGCAGGCAGGACCGCTGAGGAGAAGATCGCAGATGTCAGAGCGGAGATGAAGGCTCAGGGTGCTGATTATCTTCTGATCACTGATCTGATGGAGTCTGCATGGCTGTTTAATCTGCGCGCTTCAGATATTATGTATACACCTGTGTTCTTCGCATACACGATCCTGACACAGGATACCGTAAAGCTGTATGTTATGAAAGACGCAGTCAGATACGGACTGCCGCATCACCTTGAATTCGTTGAGGTCTGTGACTATGACGATATTTACACAGATGTGGCTGAGCTTCCGGCAGATAAGACTCTGTGGCTGGATTCCAATTCGACGAACTACGCTCTGTATCTCAGTGTTCCTGAAGGAATGAAGAAACACGAAGCACTTACACCTGTTGCACTGATGAAGATCATCAAAAACGATGTAGAGATCGCAAGCACCAGAAAAGCGCATATCAAGGACGGAGTGGCTGTCACAAAGCTGATCAAGTGGGTCAAGGACAATGTCAATGACGGAAAACTGACAGAGATCAGTGTTGCAGACAAGCTTCAGGAACTCAGGTTTGAGCAGGAAGAATGTTTTGACCTCTCATTCGAGACAATTTCAGGTTACGGTCCTAACGGCGCCATCATCCACTATGCTCCGACACCTGAGACCAATGCAGATGTAAAACCTGAAGGATTCCTCCTTCTCGACTCCGGCGGGCAGTATATCGACGGTACTACAGATATCACAAGAACCATCGCTGTAGGACCTCTGACTCAGGAGATGATCGACGACTACACACTTGTACTTAAGTCCCATGTAGATGTTTCAATGTTCAAAGTTGAACCGGAAATGACTGGTCTTGATTTTGATGCTGTATCCAGAAAGCCGCTGAGAGCTCACGGACTTGACTTCAAGCACGGACTTGCTCACGGAGTAGGACATGTACTTGGAGTCCATGAAGGACCTAACACAATCAGGAGAGTGCCTAATCCTATGAAGTTCAAGGCAGGAATGATCATGTCCAATGAGCCTGGTGTCTATATTGACGGAAAGTTCGGCGTCAGGACAGAAAACCTGATCCTCTTCAGCGAAGATGCAGACGGAAATATAGTAAACGAGCCTCTGACATGTGTTCCGTATGACAGAGCAGCTATCAATACCAGCCTGCTTTCAGATGAAGAACTGGCATGGGTAAATAATTATCATGCATGGGTAAGAGAGACCCTCGTTCCTCTTCTTGATGAAGATACCGCACAGTTCGTAATCAGGGAGACAGAACCACTGAGCAGATAGTTACCGAAACAGGGGAAATGATAAGGCGGAAATGATTCCATGACGGATCATTTCCGCTATTTTATTGGCTTTGCAAATATTAGGGTATTTTGTAATGCGGCAGAGTAACCGTTGTGATATAATAAATCGGTTAAATTATTCTTAAGGAGAAACAGCAAAATGCCTTTCAGATACTATCATGCTGACAGGATCCGTGAAAAGATGCCTGAGTATAAGGGTACGGACGAGGAACTGCAGGAAACGATAGATGACATCAGTCTTCTGTACAATTCTGCAATCAGAGAAGTCGAGACAAAGCTTCAGATCCTTTCTGATGATTTTGATAAGAAGCATTCATATATGCCTATCCATCACATACAGTCCAGACTCAAGACCTTTGAGAGCATACTCGAAAAAGCTTCCAGATACGGGATCGTCGATCCCCTCAACAACATCGACCGGATCAAGAGGGAAATACTTGATATCGCAGGTATCAGAGTCATCTGCAACTATGAGGAAGACCTCCATACAATGTCGGGACTGCTTCTCTCGCAGGAGGATATTGAACTCATAAGGATGAAAGATTACTGCAACTCGCCAAAAGAGAGCGGCTACCGCAGTCTTCACATGGTCGTTGCAGTGCCTGTATATCTCGTAAACAGGAAGAAAATCGTACCGGTCGAGGTGCAGTTCCGAAGCATTGCTATGGATGCATGGGCTAGTCTGGAACATGAACTCAGATACAAAAATAAAGGCAGCCTTGCTGCAGAGATCGTCGATGCTCTTAAGGCTTGCGCTGAAGACCTGCATGAAGTAGACGAGCGGATGTCACGCATAAGACATCATGTGCTCAATGACGAGAGTGAATACAGTCAGTACTGATATAAACTGATTTGATCAATAACAGAAAGAAAAACGGAGAACTATTTTTATGAAAAACCTGGCAAAGACATATGACCCTAAACTGTTTGAAGACCGTATCTATGAGATGTGGGAGGAAAAAGGCGCCTTCAACGCTGATGTCGATCCTGACAGAAAACCTTTCACTATAGTAATGCCGCCTCCGAATATTACCGGACAGCTGCACATGGGACACGCGCTGGACCAGACACTGCAGGACATTCTCACAAGATGGAAGAGAATGCAGGGATATTCGGCACTCTGGCTTCCGGGTTCAGACCACGCCAGCATAGCTACAGAAGTCAAGGTAGTAGAAAAGCTGCGTAAAGAAAAGGGCATTGACAAGCATGATATCACCCGTGAGGAGTTCCTCGAATATGCATGGGACTGGAAGAGAGAATACGGCGGGCGTATCACACGTCAGTGCCGTAAGCTCGGCGACTCCTGCGACTGGAGAAGAGAGCGCTTTACTATGGATGAAGGCTGTAACAAGGCTGTCAACGAAATGTTCATCAGTCTTTACAAAAAGGGCCTTATCTATAAGGGATTCAGGATCATCAACTGGTGTCCAAGCTGCGAGACAACGCTGTCTGATGCTGAGGTAGAGCACGAGGATATCGATGGTCACTACTGGTATTTCAGATATCCTGCTTCTGACGGGGGAGAAGGCATCACGATTGCTACATCCCGTCCTGAGACTATGTTCGCTGACGTTGCGATCGCTGTTGCAGAGGGAGATGAAAGATATGCACATCTGGTAGGCAAAACGGTGATCCTGCCTCTTGTAGGCCGCGAGATCCCGGTCATCACCGATGAACACGCAGACCCGGAGAAGGGTACCGGTGCTGTAAAAATCACTCCGGCACACGATATGAACGACTTTGAGGTAGGTCAGAGACACGGACTTGACGCAAGCCTTTCATGTATTGATGAGCATGCTAAGATGACTGCTCTTGCAGGAGAGTATGAAGGCATGGAC
>ONHU01000121.1 GCA_900317675.1 uncultured Eubacteriales bacterium | reverse complement strand
GCAGCTGAGCTTCTCGGCTCTGACTACTATATTCTCCCTTCGAGCGTGCATGAGGTCATCCTTGTGCCGGACGCTCCGGGAATCACTGAAAAGGAACTCTGCGACATGGTGAAGCAGGCCAACAGGACTGTTGTGGACGAGAAGGACATCCTCTCGGACAACGTCTATCACTACAGCAGGGGCGACCGCGGACTGGATAAGGTGAACCCTGACCGTGAGCGCGGTGACATGGTAGCCGAAGGGAGGTAGACCCTATGGAGGTTCGCATCAACAGAGAAATAAGAGACTACACAGAGTCAATGTTCTTCGGACTGTCGCTGAGGCAGTTCTTTTTTTCTGTCCTTGCATGCGGCGTGGCAGTCGGCATCTACCTTGGTCTCAATCCCATACTCGGGACTGAGACCACCAGCTGGCTGTGCATAGTGGCGGCATTCCCGTTCGCAGTTATGGGGTTCCTGAAGTACAACGGTATGACTGCAGAGAAATTCATTGCTGCATGGATCAAATCGACATTCATGATCCCTAAGGTGCTGCTGTTCGGCAATACCAATTACTACTATGCAGTTATGGCGGGAGACAGTGAGGATCACGGAAAAAAGAAACCGTTTCACAGACGCGGTTCAAGGCACAAAAGGTACTCCACCCGCAAACAGGGTGTGAAGAGCAATAAGCAGAAGAAACGAAGGAAAGGAGCTGATGGCAATTGATCAAAACACTTACTAACGTCCTGAAGCAGGACAAAGAGAAGTTCGCTGTGCCTCGCAAGGTGCAGGACATCATTCCCGTCAGATCCATCTGGACTGACGGCGTTTTTATGACAGGGAAGAACAAGTTCAGCAAGATGTGGCGACAGGGAAGAACAAGTTCAGCAAGATGTGGCGGTTCACGGACATCAATTATGCTGTCGCATCAAGAGACGATAAAGCCGGGATGTTCCTCGGCTACTCTGAACTCCTGAACTCGCTCGACTCAGGCTGCACGGCCAAGATCACCATCAACAACCGCAGGTTGAACATGCTCGATTTCGAGGACAGGATACTGCTGAAGATGATGGGCGATCCGCTCGATGTCTACCGTAAAGAGTACAACGACATGCTGACCGATAAGGCGACCGGCAGCAACGCGATCATCCAGGACAAGTATATTACCATCTCGGTGAACCGTAAGAGCATCGAGGATGCCAGACTGTACTTTGCCAGGATAGGAGCGGATCTTACCGCGCACTTTTCACGGCTCGGATCAAAGTGCATCGAAATGACAGCCAATGACAGGCTGCGCATCATCCACGACTTCATGAGGACGGGCGAAGAGACCTCGTATCACTTCGACCTGAAGGATCATATGAGGAAGGGACATGACTTCCGTGACTATATCTGCCCGGATGTCTACGAGAACAATGCCGACTATTTCAAAGTCGGAAATCGTTTTGGCCGTGTTCTGTTGCTGAGGGACTATGCGTCGTATATATCCGATGACATGGTTGCCGAGATCACGGATCTTTCCCGCAACCTGATGCTGTCGATCGATATAGTTCCAATCCCGACGGACGAGGCGGTGAAGGAGGTCGAGCAGAGGCTGCTCGGCGTTGAGACCAACATAACCAACTGGCAGCGCAAGCAGAACATGAACAACAACTTCTCCGCTGTGATTCCGTACGACATGGAGCAGCAGAGGAAGGAGACGAAAGAGTTCCTTGACGACCTGACTACCAGAGACCAGAGGATGATGTTCGCGGTGCTGACGCTGGTGCATACGGCTGACAGCAAGAAGCAGCTCGATAACGATACCGAGGAGATCCTCACCATCGTCAGAAAGAGGCTCTGCCAGATGTCAGTGCTGAAGTATCAGCAGCTGGACGGACTCAAGACGGCTCTGCCGTTCGGAGTAAGGAAGATCGACGCCTTCAGGACGCTGACCACAGAGTCGCTGGCGGTGTTTATGCCGTTCAGGGTGCAGGAGGTCTATGACAGCCACGGCATCTATTACGGGAACAATGTTATATCCAAGAACATGATCATCGCCGACCGCAGAAGGCTGATGAACGGCAACTCGTTCATACTCGGTGTACCAGGCGGAGGCAAGTCCTTCACGGCGAAGAATGAGATAGTCAATCTGATGCTCTCTGGCGATGCGGACATCATAATCATCGACCCTGAGTCGGAGTACGGTCCGCTGGTCAGAGCGCTCGGCGGATCAGTGATCAACATATCCGCCAACTCGCCGAATCACATCAACGCGATGGATATGTCAAGAGACTACGGCGAGACCGATCCTATCATCGAGAAGAGCCAGTTCCTGCAATCGCTCTGCGAACAGATAGTAGCAGGGCACAAGTTCCAGAAGGGCCAGCAGTCCATCATCGACCGCTGCACCGAGAATGTGTACCGCTACTACAAGCAGGGCAACTATATGGGCACGCCGCCTACGCTGGCGGATTTCAGAGAGGAGCTTTTGAAGCAGCCTGAGCCTGAAGCACATTCGCTGGCACTCGAGCTTGAGCTGTTCACAAGAGGCTCCCTCAACACCTTCGCGAAGCAGACCAATGTGGACACCTCAAACCGTCTGATCTGCTACGATATCCTTGAACTCGGCGAGCAGCTGAGAGCCATCGGCATGCTGGTCATCCTGGATTCGATCCTCAACAGGATCACACAGAACAGGCAGGCCGGCAAGCGCACGTATATCTTTATCGATGAGATATATCTGCTGTTCATGCACGAGTACTCGGCGCAGTTTCTCTACAAGCTGTGGAAGAGAGTGCGTAAGTACGGAGCCTTCTGTACCGGAATCACCCAGAACGTCGCCGATCTGCTGCAGTCGTACACGGCAAGGACGATGCTCAGTAACTCCGAGTTCATCGTCATGCTCAATCAGGCAGCGACAGACCGCATAGAGCTGGCGAAGCTGCTGAATATTTCCAATGAACAGCTGTCGTATATTACGAACGTTGATGCCGGGCACGGGCTGCTGAAAGTCGGATCAAGCCTTGTTCCGTTCGAGAACAAGTTCCCGAAGGATACGAAGCTCTACGCATTGATGACAAGCAAATTCGGTGAGGGCTATTTTGCCGGCAATGCCAATATGCCTGGTGATCCATCGAATATACCGCGCAGCAATTCTGACGAGCAGGAGATACTGAGGAAGATCCGTGAGGTGGCTGTGAGCAACGCTGACTTCGATGAGATGGTCAGGAAGTATCTGAATCAGGCGGAATCCTGAAGAAACTGTAATTTCGTGAGAAAACTGCTCTGAAGAAAGTGACTTTTCGGGCAATAAGGAGCGGCGAGTCCGCTCCGCTACATGACAGCTCCCGTTTGGGAGTTCTTTTTATTTTTTGAATGAAAGGAGGAGCCGGAGTGGCAGACATAAAAACAAGAGATGTTACCAGGGGCACGATAAAGACTCTGGACAGGGCAGCAAGCTCCATGCATCACCTGAAGGAAGAGACGATAAGGAACAGGGCTGCAGATATTGGAAGAAAAGCTGACAGTGAGTCTTCGGGTTCATATGCACAGGACACTGCAGAACACTATGCGGGCGGCAGTGCGGCATATGCTGCAAAGGCAGGAGTGGAGATGATGCTCCAGTCAAGAGAGAAGGCAGGATACAGATCCGAACCGCTGCCTGATTCGCTGCCTGATGATGCAGATGCAGTCATTATCCCCGGCAGCCATAAATCACCAAAAACCGCCAATGCATCATCGGATAATGCGGAGCAGGTACAGAGGGCATTCCGGGAGCAGGGGATCAAGACCATCCGCAACCGGCAGAGCAGGGCGAAAATGGCAGAGCAGGAAGTCCTGCGAAATGCTGAGGAAGACAGGGTGACCGGTCGTGTGAAAAGAGCCTCGGCAATCAGGAGCAAAGAGCTTGCCGGATACAGAACCAGCAGGGTCGCCAGAAACCGCCGGAAACCGCTGAAAAGTGAAGAACTCATCCAAAGGCGAAGGAAGGAATATGCGGTAAAACGCATAACAGAGCAGAATGCGAAAAGTAGCGGTTTTCAGCGAATACTTGCGGTCGTCAAAGGTTCCCGCCCGGATAAAACAGCACGCAGAACAGGCGGAGTACTTGCAGGCGTTGCCAGGGGTACAAAGGCAATATTCGGCACCTTGTCCATAAGCGGCGCTGTTGCTGTAGGCATCATCGTGATCATGGTGCTGTTCGGAGCTGCTTCCAATATGACCGAGGATGGATATTATATCGATGGGACCGGCGATACCGCGATAGTTGAAGTGGCCAGGGCACAGCTTGGCAATGTTGGCGGAGATAAGTTCTGGAAATGGTACGGATTCAAGACCCATGTGCACTGGTGCGCCTGCTTTGTCAGCTGGTGCGCAGATCAGTGCGGCTATATCGATGCCGGAATAATGCCGAAGTTCGCAGGCTGCGATACCGGAGTCAGCTGGTACAAATCGCATCACCGATGGGCAGGAGGAGGCTATACGCCGCATCCCGGAGATATCATCTTTTTTGACTTTGAGAGAGACGGGGTGATAGACCATGTCGGGATCGTTGAGACCTGCGACGGAAAAAGTCTCACTACTATCGAGGGCAATTACAGTAATGCATGCAAACGGGCTTCATACGGAGTCGGCGACCGTCGGATAGCAGGCTATGGCCTGTCTGTATCCGTTTCGGCTCATGCCTCGTCAGCGATCTTCGAAAGAGCGATCGGTTGGGCAAATCTGGTAGCCAATGATGACAGTTATCATTATGTGCACTGGAAAAGCGGAGACAGTAAGACACAGGAATGTCCTGTCTGCAATAAGCATCCGAAAGG
>ONHU01000172.1 GCA_900317675.1 uncultured Eubacteriales bacterium | reverse complement strand
AACTTTATATGTTCCCTTGAACAGGTTAGCGAAAATAAGACCTATAGTGATAGCGAATGCTGTTGTGCAGAAATAGTAAACAATAGTACGAAGTCCGATCGTTCCTACTTTCTTGATATCAGAGAGTGATACTACACCCTGAATGATAGAAGTGATAACGATAGGTACTACAATGAACTTGAGCAGGTTCAGGAAGATCGTTCCAAATGGCTTGATGTAGTTAATGGAAAAATCAGTTCCTCCTACTGCCAGCAAGATAAGACCCGCAACGATACCAAGACCAAGAGCAATGAATATCTGAAGCGGCAATGATTGTTTGATCTTTTGCATATTTCACCTCTTTCCTCCTATATAACACTTACAACTGCCACCTTACAGGATCACGTCCTCCCGCAGCCTTGCACCGGCCCCCCTGATCGCAGCGGCCGCGAGGACTCTTGTCGGATCCATGCAAGTATCATCATCGATGCCGGCGAGGTCAAAAGCGAGAGGCAGTTCTGTGCAGGCAAGTAACAGCGCCTGCGCCCCGCGTCTTTTGAGATCACTGACTATCGTTACGATCTGATCGTGAGGCAGCATGTCAGGATCCGTTATCCCCTTCTTGATATAGTCATATATCAGGGACATGACCTGTTTTTGCTGCTCATCATCAGGATAAATCGCTTTAATGCCTTCAGCCGCCAGAGCTCTTTCGTACAGTCCGCTTTTGACTGTGCCGTCAGTAGCAAGCACAGCAGCAGTCCCGACATCTTTTTTTCTGAGCAGAGCGGCAGTCTCTGCAGGCATACTCAGGAAAGGTATGCCCACTTCATTTTCAAAGCGCGGTATAAAACAGTGAGCCGTATTGCAAGGGAGTATAAGGAAATCCGCTCCGATCGACTCGAGACGTTTTGCGGAAGCGAGCAATTCCGGCACCGGATCCTTGCCGCCATAAAGCAGAGCGGCAGTCCGGTCAGGAATATTGGTATTAGAATCTACCAGCACATGTATGTGCTCCTGATCGCTTGCAGCGTCTGTCATACTGATGATCTTCATCATCAGGTCGCATGTTGCGGCGGGCCCCATTCCGCCGATTATACCTACTTTTTTGTACATTGTGTTGCGATCACCCTTTACTGTTAATTCTGTTTTATTTTATAAGTGCAGCTATTGCTTCAGCACACTTGACGCATTTTTCCTTTGAGATCGATGCGATCGACACTCTGATACCCTTAGCAAGAGCCAGACAGAAGATATTCTGCTCCTCGAGTTTAGCGCATACAGCATCAGGATTGTCGCATGCGATGGTTACGAAGAATCCTGCCGAGAAAGGAACACATTTGACACCGTTGGCCTTAAGTGTGGATTCGAATACTCTTCCTCTTTCCAGAAGCATATCGCGGGCAACGACTCTTTCAGCGTCTACTTTAGCAAGAAGCTCAGGATCTGAATACACCTTTCCGAGCACTACCTGCGCAGACCGGTTGCAGTTGGACCATGTCGAGCGGGCTGAGAATTCGGTGGCGCGTCTGAAATCTTCTGCATCTTCTTCAGTCTTTGCTACACATACGATAGCTCCGCATCTCATTCCATATGCAGTAAGTGTCTTGGAAGCGCGGCATGAATGCTCTGACTTCATCTTCATCGCCTGCGTAGTCAATATAAGCAACATCGAGGAAGAGAATCACATTGCAGTTTGCAGCGTTGACGATGCTGATAACTTTGTCCCAGTCATCGAGGGAAAGAGCATAGCCTGTAGGATTGTGCGCAGGAGTGTTAAGGATCACAACGACCTGATCCTGCTTTTTTGCGAGAGCGTTCAGCTGCTTCTCCATATCAGCCGCGTCAAACTTTCCGTCCTCATCAAAGAATCTGAAAGTTGCAAGTTTACGTCCGTGCTGGCTGCAGATATTTTTGTAATTCGCCCAACACCAGTCATGTGTCAGCACACTGTCACCACGCTCAGTATAGTTGAGAACTGTGCTCGTGATGCTTCCTGTTCCGCCAGGTGTGGCGCTGACCTGAACGAAACCCTTTGGTTCATATTTTCCGAAGAGAGCCTTTCTGACACCCGCCTTGAAAGCAGGAGGTCCCGCGATCGGAGAATACTCTGCATAATCAACCGGTGAAAGGTTTCTGATTGCTTCTACTACTGATGAGAGCACGACCAGATTACCGTCGTCATCGAAAAGAGCTCCTGTAGTAGCATTTACGACAGCGTCCTTGCCGTATTCTGCGATAGCAGCCTTAGCCCTGCCGCTTAATGCAAACACCTTATCTGCTACCGGGATAGTCCTTCCGTTTTCTTTTACAAAATTCATAATTACTCCTCCAATAATATGGATCAACGGCCGCGCATGACTCTGCCGTCGCGCGGCCGTTTCTTATTATCACTAAACCGGATATGCCTTATTCTTGACATCCAGAGCATCAGGATCCACTTTGTTCCTCAATGCTGCTCTTCTCTTGAAGAAGTCAAGAGCGACCTGACCGAAGAGCGCATATGTCAGTACGTCTTCGTCCTGTTCCTTGTAATCGCCGACTTCTGCTTTGAGCTTATCCATTTCAGGTTCGAGCAGATCTGCCGGACGGCATGTGATCCTTTCTTTCGCGTCTATCTTGGCCAGGACATCAGGATTCATCGGCATTGGTGTTGATCCGTATTTGCCCTTGAGGATCTCCTGAGTTTCCTTGGAGAGGATCTTGTATCTCTCGCCCATCAGGACGTTGAGTACTGCCTGTGTACCTACGATCTGTGATGAAGGTGTTACCAGAGGAGGCATACCAAGGTCGTTTCTTACGCGAGGGACCTCCTGGAGTACATCCATGTACTTGTCTTCAGCATTCTGATCCTTGAGCTGTGATACGAGGTTGGAAAGCATTCCGCCAGGTACCTGATAGATCAGAGTCTTGATGTCGGTGCCGAGAACCTTGGTGTTCATAAGACCGCTCTTGAGAGCCTTGTCTCTGACAGTCTGGAAGTGGGCGGCGATCTTCTCGAGCTTAGCGATATCGAGTCCTGTATCATACTCTGTGCCCTTGAAGGTTTCTACCATTACTTCTGTCGATGGCTGGCTTGTTCCGCCCGAGAATGGCGTGCGCAGTAATATGTGATCGGAG
This sequence comes from uncultured Eubacteriales bacterium, assembly GCA_900317675.1. Taxonomy (GTDB): domain Bacteria; phylum Bacillota; class Clostridia; order Peptostreptococcales; family Anaerovoracaceae; genus Crickella. The sequence goes on along the minus strand of ONHU01000172.1, from coordinate 1,658 downwards.
CAACACCGCTGGTGCAGTGTGTGTGCAGCTGGATAGGAATGTCTACATTAGCCTTGAGCATTCCGATCATCTCTGTTGCGGCAGTCGGTACCATGAGTCCGGCCATGTCCTTGATGCAGATCGAGTCAGCGCCGAGTTCCTGGATACGAAGAGCTCTGTCTCTCCAGTACTCCGGAGTATACGGCTCGCCGATCGTATAGGACATAGCATCCTGATATTGTCTATACCATTGTCTATTGATTTCTTGACAAAATAATCTACTACGTCGTCTGAATAGTGTCTGTATCCGAGGAGGTTCTGTCCTCTGAGCAGCATCTGAAGCTTGGTGTTAGGCATAGCTGCACGGAGCTTTCTCAGTCTCTCCCATGGATCTTCGTCCAGGAATCTGATGCATGAGTCGAATGTCGCACCACCCCAGCACTCAATTGCTTCATAGCCTACACTGTCCATCAGAGCCAGAGCAGGCTCCATGTCCTCAAACGGCATTCTTGTCGCTATCAGTGACTGCTGTCCGTCTCTGATAGCAGTTTCCATGATTTTGAGTCTCTTTTTTTCCATATTCTGTATTCCTCCATTGATTGAGGGTTTATCAAGAATTAATTACAAAGCTGTCGTGCAGATCCTATACTCCGAAGATTGCCATGAATACTCCGGCTGCAACGGCTGTACCGATAACTCCGGCTACATTAGGTCCCATCGCGTGCATGAGCAGGAAATTGGTCGGATCTGCTTCAGCACCGACTTTCTGGGATACTCTTGCAGCCATCGGAACTGCAGATACTCCTGCGGAACCGATGAGAGGATTGATCTTTCCTCCTGAAAGCTTGCACATGATTTTGCCGAAAAGTACTCCTGCTGCTGTACCGAACGCGAATGCGACAAGACCGAGAATTACGATCTTGATGGTTGTCCACTTGAGGAAAGCCTCCGCGCTTGTTGTCGCACCAACAGATGTTCCGAGGAATATAACTACGATATACATCATAGCGTTGGAAGCTGTCTCCTGCAGCTGGCGTACGACTCCGCTCTCACGGAAGAGGTTGCCGAGCATCAGCATACCGACAAGCGGAGCTGTTGACGGGAGCAGTGTACATACGACGATCGTTACGATGATCGGGAAGAGGATCCTTTCTCTCTTGGAGACTGAGCGGAGCTGCTCCATCTTGATCTTTCTCTCTTCCTCTGTTGTGAGTGCCTTCATGATAGGCGGCTGAATGATCGGTACCAGCGCCATATATGAGTACGCTGCTACGGCAATCGGTCCCATGAGTTCTCTCTGTCCGAGCTTCATAGCCAGGAAGATGGAAGTAGGTCCGTCAGCTCCTCCTATGATACTTACGGCAGCAGCCTGAGCTTCCGTGAAGCCCATAGCCATCGCCATGAAAAATGCTCCGAATACTCCGAACTGAGCGGCCGCACCGAGTACGAAACTCTTAGGATTGGCGATCAGCGGTCCGAAGTCTGTAAGTGCTCCGACGCCCATGAATATCAGTGACGGCAGGATGGTCCACTCATCCAGCATGAAGAAGTAATGCAGAAGACCGCCTTCTTCCATGATCGGTGGATAGAGGTTGACCAGAAGCATACCGAAGGATATCGGGAGGAGCAGTAATGGCTCATACTCTTTGACTATAGCCAGATACAACAGTACAAGGGCA
>ONHU01000125.1 GCA_900317675.1 uncultured Eubacteriales bacterium | reverse complement strand
GAAAAAAGACCCTCCGGGTCGTTCTGCATGGAACGATGCGGAGGGTCTTTCTGATTTTAAGAAATCCGGTTGGCCCGAAGCGGACCGGATTGGCCTGATCGGATCGTAAAAGTGATCAGTTTGCGCGAATTGCCTTTACAGCGGCAGCTCGCGGCCTTCTTTCTTCCATGAATAGAATTCTGCTGTTGCTGTGAAGATAGCGTCTCCGGAGGAGTTCAGCGCTGTCTCTACAGAATCCTGTACTACGCTGATGATGAATCCGATTCCTACCATCTGCATAGCGATGTCTACAGGGATACCGAACATGGAGCATCCGAGCGGTACGAGGAGCAGGGATCCGCCTGCAACTCCGGAAGTTCCGCATGCGGAAAGTGTTGCTACGATACTGAGCAGGATCGCCATCGGGAAGGATACGTCTACGCCTGTTGTCCAGCATGCAACCAGTGTAAGAGTCGTGATCGTAACTGCGGCTCCGTCCATGTTGATCGTTGAGCCGAGCGGAATGGATACGGAGTACATATCCTCATCAAGACCAAGATCCTTGCAGAGTTCCATATTTACAGGAATGTTCGCAGCCGAGCTTCTTGTGAAGAAAGCTGTGAGAGCACTTCTCTTGATGCAGTACCACATAAGCGGGTACGGATTGCGCTTGAGTGTGAGTCCAACGATGATCGCATTGATGCCGAGTGATGTGAGGAGCATCGTGCAGACAAGCAGAGCTACCAGCTGTCCATAGTTCTTGAAGATGGCCAGGCCGCTTGTTGAAACAGCGTTGAATACAAGACCCATGATTCCGAACGGAGCGAAGTTGATGATCCAGCGAACAACTTTTGACAGTGCATCCGCCATATCATGGAAAAATGCTTTTGTTCCGGCTCCTGCTGCCTTGAGTGCGAGTCCGACTACAACTGCCCAGAAGAGGATCGCGATGTAGTTAGCGTTTGCGATCGCGTCGATCGGGTTAGCTACAAAGCTCAGGCAGAGATTTCTGAGTACTTCGAATACTGATCCCGGCGGAGTCAGATCTTCTGCAACGTTCTCAACACCTGTCAGAGGAACTTTTACTCTGAAGATGAAGTTCATGCATACTGCGACGAATGCCGCGATGAGTGTACTCAGCATATAGAGGAAGATTACTGTCTTGAATCTGTCAGCATTTCCCCCTTTTGCATTAGCGAGTGAGGAAGCAACAAGGACGAAGACCAGAACAGGCGCGATTCCCTTGAGTGCTCCTACGAAAATATCACCGAAGATAGCGAGCCATGTAAGCTGCGGAAGCGCTAATCCGAGGATCGCTCCGATGATGAGTCCGATGAATATCCTCAGTACTAGACTGATATTCATCCATTTCTGTAATAAATTCATTAACAACCTCTTTTCTCCAATAAAAAAGGCCTTATTTAAGGCCCTTGCAATAACACAATGAGAATATAGCATTTTTTAATTCTTTTTTTGGTTTTTTTTACAATACAATCCGGGATCTCACATTGAATGCTTTTTCTCCATGACTTTATCAACTGCATATATCAGAGCGCTGCGAAAACCTCTTTCCTCCAGCGCGCTGATCCCCTGGATCGTAGTCCCTCCCGGCGTGCATACCGCGTCTTTGAGTTCGCCCGGATGCTTGCCGCTCCGGAGCATGTATGCCGCTGTGCCGAGCAGCATCTGGGGAACGATGCTGTATGCCTGACTTCTTGTCATACCATGCTTGACCAGCCCGTCCGAGAGCGCCTCGATGAAAACATCCGCGAATGCAGGCGCACATCCCGCGCCGGTTCCTCCCAGTGACAGGAGCTCCGAGCTGAAGTATTCGATCCTGGCGATCCTGCCGAAAATACTCTCGAAAAGTTCAAGCTGCTCCGGCGTCAGAGAGTGCCTCTTCTCTGCGACGATGATCCCCTCGCCTACAGCTATAGGAGTATTAGGTATGGTGCTGATGTGATTGAAGCCTTCGCCCAGATAGCTTACGAACCTGTCATAATCGATCCCGGCAGCTACTGAGAATACCGGTCTGCCTCTCAGAGCTTCTGCGTTGGCCTTCACGACTTCCTCTACCTGCTGCGGCAGGACAGCGAGAACCAGGATATCTGCGGCTTTGCATACTTCTTCAACTGAACCGGCCGCATTGATGCCTCTGGCATCGCACTTTGCCCTGAGTCTGTCCATATCCCTGGCGCATGCGTACATATTCTCAGGCTTCACTGCTTCCTTAGCAAGAAGTCCGTCGCATATCGCGCCTGCCATATTCCCGAATCCGATAAAACCCACTTTTGCGCTGTTTTCCATGACCCTTTTTCCTTTCATTCATAAGTATGCACTTATTATAACCTGTTTTTAGTCCTGAAGCAGGAGTATGAATTCTCTCATCGCGGGATTTATCCAGCGTGCTTTGCTGCGAAGATAATACGAGCTCATCCTTATCCCGGGATCTTTCACGTCCAGCCTTGCAAGCTCTCCGCTTTCAGCAAGATCCGCTACGACATATTCAGGAAGCAGCGCGACCCCGTATCCGCCGCGAAGGAGCCTGACTATGGCTTCGACAGATCCGATATCCATTACAGGCTCCATCTCTATTCCCTGTTCAAGAAGTCTTTTCTCAAGGATCGCACTGTAGCCTATCTCCCTGCTCGAAGTTATAAACTGATGACTTACGGTATCCCTGAGACTCAGCTTTTTCCTGCCGAGAAGCGGATTCTCCGGATAGGTGACAAAAACAAGAGGTTCAGGCCTGCCCGCGATGGTGACGAAATCCGGATCGCTGCTTCCTTCATCAAGCTTTACCAGAAAGTCTATCTCTCCCCGTCCCAGTCTCTGCAGAGTATCATCGACATAATCGGAAACCATTACTGTTATCACCACTCCCGGGTGACGCTCGTTATATTTCAGTATCAGCTCCGGCAAAACATGATCCGCAAACTAACGCATATTATAATGCATCAGTTATCAATACGCAAAGAAGATAATCGTTCTCAGGCCGAAAAACAGTGCTTTTTTGCTGTTTTTTCTCATTATCTGTCGCTGATGCTAAACAGAGTTTAAGAAATCTGAGACGATCCGTGTGCTACACTTTCATATGTAAAGAGTCCTTTACTCTGATGAGTGATCCGATATGTGAGGGAATCAAGATGAATAAAAACGTTCTGAAGACATATATATTATCGAAAGCAGCAGCCATGCTGCTGGCTGTGACGCTGAGCCTTTCACTCCTCGTGCCGGCAAGCTGCATAAACACATACGCTGTCACAGATGCCGCAACAGCAGCCGAAGCGGAAACCGGTCATCCGGCTGCGACGAGTATCACTGACTGCAAGGCTTTTTACAACCAGTTTCTTGACAGAGATCTGATCATCGAGGCAGATATTTCTCCTGCCGGCGGAAGAGAAGTTCAGCTGCAGAGATACAACAGTAAGGACAGCTCCTGGGAAACGATCATCACCGTCAATGCAGACGAGGATACTCGCAGCGAAGAGGCTGCTGAGGTCAGCAGGACAGCAGAGGAGACCGCGCATGTAAGCATCAGTGTTCCGAAAGAAGAACGTGAGAAGACATCCTCCACATGGAGATTCTTTGTCCCTGCAACGGAAACCGCCTCAGAGGCTGTGAGCGGGAAGATAAGCGTCACTACCCGGAATCTCGAGAAGCTCGATCTTTCAGCTCGGGCTGCCTGTATATACAGGATAGATTCCAAAAGCAACGGGACCACGATCTACTCAATGAATGGCAATGACGAGGTAGCGCAGGCAAGCACGACCAAACTCATGACCGCGATCCTTCTCCTGGAAAGCGGTCTCACCGACTCAACCACCAGGATCTCCTCACACGCAGCCGCAACTCCATGGGGAAGCGGACGTCTTGCAGCCGGAGATGTGTACAGTAACAGGGACCTTCTGTACGCAATGCTTCTGCCTTCATCCAATGATGCCGCAACCGCGATCGCCGAGAGAGTCGGCGGAAGCGAGGCAGCTTTCGTCGGAATGATGAATGACAAGGCCGGGAAAATGGGATTCACCAGAACACATTTCCGCAACCCTCACGGGCTTGACGCGGATGGTCATTACACCACAGCGCGTGAACTGGCAAAACTGACAGCCTACGCATATAATTTCCCTGAGATCAGGGACTGCTGGGCTACACAGTGCAAGACGATCACGAGTCTGGAACGCAAGAGATCATGGACTCTCTGGTCCACCAACGCTATATTCAATTATGTCAAAAACTTCCTCGGAGGTAAAACGGGCACCGAGAGCAATGCGGGCTGCTGCTTCACCGGTATATATACATACGGCGGCAGCACCTATGTAACAGTTGTGCTCGGCAGCGGCTACGGATTCTCACGCTGGAGCGACACCAAGAAGCTGCATCGCTACATACAGGATCATGCCGCGACCGGCTACTGATCCCGGGGCAGAAGATATATAGACGATAGAAATACCGCAGACAAAAATCAGCAAGGTCTTCGCCTTGCTGATCTTTTTTCGATCATTTCGTGTCTGTCTTTCTTTTGGCTGATATTGCCCGGAAGTCTATCTGAGGCTTCTGATGAACGCGGCGTAGTCAGCTCCGCTCTTCATGCTCTCCGGCTCCATGACAAAGCGGATGCCCGCCTTCATACACAGCATCTCTGCCTTTGCCCTTGCCGCTTCATTGCTGATCGATGTGATGTCCTTTACCTTGGAGGTCCCTACGACACGCCGGATCAGCTCAGTTCCGGCAAATCCGGCCTGGTCTCTGAATATATCCGCCAGATATGCTTCGGTAAAAGCATCATTCCGCATCATGCGGTCCTGCGACTTTTCTTTTATAAGCGCTGCTGCCCTGCTCCTGAATATATCGCAGAAATCTTCTATGACAGCCAGCACCCAGTCAAGATACGCGCTTTTGTCCCCGCCGTCTTCCATCGTGTACAGGCCGTTGGCATACGCAAAGATCATGTTGGCTATGAAATTGCCGGTATCGTATCCGACCGGTCCGTAGAAAGCAAACTCCGGATCGAGTATGCAGGTCCTGTCAGGCGTTACGAACACTGAACCTGAATGCAGATCTCCATGCAGAAGCGCCTGCGCCTTAGTCTCAAATACAGACTTAAGCATCCCGACTCTTGCATGAAGCTCCTCATCGCCGTATATATGCGTATGCATAAATTCATCGTTTTCCGGCATTACACCGTTGTCATCAAGATCTTCCCAGTAAGGTTCCGTCAGCACATGCCTTTCCGTGATCTCACAAAGCTTCGGATTGGTAAAGTGTCTGACGAGATCTTTTTTCTTTTCAGCGCCCACGATCATATCGGTCGTGCCGATCAGCGCTCTGCCGCAGAAATCAGCCACGTCCTCCGCAAGCTGCGGGAAGATCCTGTGCGCACAGAGCTCGTAGCGGAGATTTTCATATTACTTATCAATAATTTTGTCTGAAAAAACAGCTTCCGGAAGCTATACCGGAAGCTGCGTTTGCTTTTCTGCTGCGATCAGGGCAGTTTTCACAGAAGCTTGCTATTGCAGTGCTTCCATCTCCTGGTAGTCTTCTGCATCCATTGCTTCAGCTTCTCTGGATAAAATGTTGCCTGTAGCTGCATCGATGTCATAGCTGTATTCCATGTCGTTAGCGAAGAACTCAAATTCATACTGCTGAACACCGTCGTCCATCTCAAGTCCGGACTTCTTGAATACTGCGCTTGCGGCATCTGCGCCGGCATCAGCCAGAGCGATTTCTTTTGCCTGATCCTCTGTGATCGCGCTGTCTGCAGCCTGTTCAGCAGGCGGAGCCGTCTCTGCTGCAGGAGCAGCTTCTTCTGTAGCTGCCGGTTCCTGAGTTGCAGGAGCAGCTTCCTGTTTTGGACCGCATGCAGCAAGCGCGCCCATTGCCATTATCATTATCATAAGCCATGCCAAAAGAGATTTTTTGTTCATAATAATGTCTCCCTCTGTCTAACATCCAATTCTGCTAGTCACAATCTGATGAACAGCCGCCGCTGCAGCCGCAGCCGCAGCCGCAGTCTATGCTGACATCTTTATTTATATATAACTCACCATCATAGTCGATGCAAGCGTTTTCTTCGCAGCTGTCAATGCTGATATCTCCGCCTTGGATATTGACATTTCCGTCCGAATCAATGCCGTTTGCACCGGCGTTGATACGGATATCACCTCCGCTGATATTGACAGAAGGTTCCGGCGCGTCACTGTTTCCGGACGCTTCTGCATCGATCCCGTCCTCGCTCGCAGTAATGTCGAGTTTTCCGCCTTTTATATTGACAACATCTCCCTCGAGACCCTCTTTGCTGCTGCTCACAGTAATGTCCGGTCCGTCTCCGCCGTTCTCACCGACAGTCAGGACCCCGTCTGAATGGATCCCGGCATTCTCTGCGGCTATAGTCAGGAGGCCTTCCAGTACAGCTACATCTGAACCTGAGCTTATTCCGTCGTGACCGGCAGCAATATCTATCTGCTGTTTTCCTTCGATCACCAGACTTGAATCCATACCTACGGCTATACCGTCAAACACGCTGCTGATCTTCATGCTGCCTGAGCCGGTCACATAGACCGCTGTGCCGTTGCCTGTTTTGATCGCCGCGCCATTTTTGCCTGCAGGTGACTTATCTTTCAGAACCACCTTGCCATCCACAACGATCTGGACTTCGGCATCATCATTTATGCGTATCGCTGAGCCCGAAGAACTTGTCAGATCCAGGTCGCGCAGCACAAGTACGACGCCTTTTGTGCCCTTCTTCACCGTGAGACTTCCTTCTCCGGCTTTTCCGCTGAGGATGTATGTTCCGCCTCTGTCAATGACAGCATCCGGATTTGCGGCGTCGAAGATGATATCGACCGCATTTGCCAGATCCGGACGAAGATCCCCGGCAGAGTTCGAAGTGATTCCCTCAGCTATGAAGCCCGGCTTATCGGTGCTTGGACTGCAGCAGCCCTCGCACTCATCATCATCGTCATCAGCCTTTGCAGCAGGTGCAGATACTGCACACATCTGTCGCGTCTGACCTCTGCAGCAGCGCTTTATTGCCATTCACTTTACCGGCCTGTATCAGATCACCGGATTCTGTGTTGATGAATATCCTGCCGCCATTCAGATTCAGCGTATTTGCTTTGATGCCGCTGTCACGGGAACAGATCAGATACTCACCGCTGTTAAAGGTGATGTCCGCTCCTTGTGCTATCACGCCGTGTCCGCAGGTCCCCGTTATGCCAAGGCAGCCTCTTCCGGAAAAGTCTGTGTCTACCTTAGTATAAAGAGCCGCCTTAAGGGTATTGTCTCCGCTGTCTTTGATACGGTTGCAGCTGCATGTATCCAGCACTATGTGAAGCGCGTCACCGCTTACTGCCTGTATTGCCGGAGCCCCTGCAGAGTCAATGGTGACATCATCGAGTATAAGAGTGACTTCTCCTTTTCCCGGATCAACAATGACCGATCCATGCATAGAACCGGTAAGAGTATACGTTCCTTCCCGGTCGATCTTCAGTCCATCCGAAGCCCCTGAATCCGCGAAGACCGGCATAGCCAGACCGATCGCGAACACCAGAGTAATCAATAACATTACCCGCCGAAATACCTTCATATCCTAATCTCCTTTATAGCGCGCCCTTAGGGCAGTTCTTAACACACTCCATGCAGAGAATACATTCCGTGCCGTTTTCTCTCTTTCTTGAGTTGTCTGTCACATCGACATCCATCGGGCACACCCGTCTGCACTTCCCGCATGAAACGCATTTTTCCGTATCGCATTTTACCCGCAGAAGAGCTAAATAGCTCATAGGCTTCAGAAATACTGTTACCGGACAAATGTATTTACAGAATGCTCTGTTATCCTTGAAAGCATACGCATCCCTGCTGCATAATAAGCGACATTGCCTATGATAAATGCCCGGAACATGATCCGCTCGATATTACCGACATGAGCCAGAAACAGCGCTGCTACGAATACCAGTGACAGAGCAAAGGTAACATACCTGATCCACCCCAGTTTCTTGCGCGGCTGCTGCGGCACTTTATATGGCAGGAAATCAAGGACCATCGCAGTCCAGCATGCATAACCGCACCATCCCCGGCCGAAAATCAGCGGTCCGAAGATCTTGGCCACTGCGTAGTGGATCGTTGCTGCTTCGAAGACTCCCGTGAACAGATAGTACCAGAATCCTTCGATCTGCATATTCTCACCGCAGATCAGTCCCAGATAGATCAGCATATACATGCCGACAAGCAGCTGAACGATGCGCCTTGCGTATTTGTTTTCCCTTATATAAAGAAAGATCCCGAGCGCGATCGAG
>ONHU01000127.1 GCA_900317675.1 uncultured Eubacteriales bacterium | reverse complement strand
GGGCCTGACGGTATCCCGCTCACGCCTTGTCAGGGGATCCCGAGGACAAGCATGGGCTGGCCAGTCACACCGGACGCGCTGTATTGGGGCGTAAAATTCATCTACGACAGATATAAGACCCCTGTCATGATCACAGAAAACGGCGTTGCGATCGTCGATTTTGTGATGGATGACGGTCACGTCCACGACCCTCAGCGGATACAGTTTCTCAAGTGGTATCTGCGCGGACTTCGCAGAGCAGCCGATGAAGGTGTCCCTGTTCTAGGTTATATGGTCTGGTCCATCCTCGACAATTTCGAGTGGGCCTTCGGATATGAGAAACGTTTCGGCATCATCTACGTGGATTACAGCACGCAGCAGCGGATCCTCAAGGACTCCGCTCTGTGGTATTCAGAGGTGATCAGAAGTAACGGAAGCAATTTCTGACGCAACCTCTGTCCGTAAGAATATGCCGCATGACCGCGTAAGGTCAGAGTTTAGAAAGTATCGCATCCGGATCTGCCGTCAGATCCGGTATTTCTTTTCTGTAGATGCGGCCCGAAAAAGCCTCTGAAGGCAGGGCGATGAATTTTGCGGTATCGGGACAAATAGGTCTGTACATTGGGTCTGCGATGATGATCGACGCGTCTGCCAGCTCCGGAATGATATCGTCCTCGTCAGGCGTCATACGGTCCCATTTTCGCAGGATACCTTCAGGGCATTCTGTAGTGCACAGCACCCTGGTCTTGCGCCCTGTTTCAAACCTGACCGCATTGGCAAGAGACAGGCTTGTGATCCCTTCTCCGATGACGACTGCAAGCTCGTTGTCTCTGGCCGGGTCGAGATCATTAGGATGGATCCTGACTCTTGTAAGCCCGCAGTCATCCGGCATTTTTCCTCCTGCTCTGAAAGACCTGTATTCGATTGCCGATCTCCTGAGAGCGCTGGCGATCAGCCCGCTCTGTCTGTTTCCTATCGGTACTCCTATGACTGCCGGGATCCCGAATTTCCTGTACAGGGTCCTCGCGGCGCCAAGCCCCGCAGCTGAAACAACAAGATTGACATCCGCTTCAGCCGCCCTGCTGATCTCCTCAAGAGTGCTTCCCATAGCCCATTTGGAAACTACCTGAAATCCATTCCCGCTGAGCCACTGCGCTATAGAGCGGTCCTGTCCGTTGACCGAGAAGTCCAGAGGTGTCAGTCCCAGGATGTTGACTCTGTAATCTCCCTGCATATCCGGATTCTCTGCTTCTCTGACAAATCTGCCGGCCAGGCCTTCCAATGCCATAAAAGCTCCATGGATGTATGTATTCATTCCTGTCGTAGGAAATCCGAATGCCGGTATCCCCGTCCTGGATTCTATGACATCGGCAACTGCCTCAAAATCAAAGCCTACCATCGTAGGGATAGGCGTTCCGGCAATAGCGATGAATTTCGGTCCGAGTTCCTCTGCAGTCTCACAGATGTCTTCGATCAGCTTTTCATCATCGCCCATGATCGCTTCCATCTCGCTCAGGCCGGATATATATACCATGCTGTCCATGTCGAACCAGCGCGGCTCGTCATGAGTGGTGTAGGTCGAGTTGCAGCCCGAAGCGTCATGCATCACCGTCATGCCGCCGAGCTCAAACAAAGCCGAGCTGACGCCCATCACATCGGCTGAATATGTTGAAATGATCCTTGCAGTCTGTTTCATTCTCCTTACCTCACACAAACCTCACAGCCGAGTCCCTTGATCTGTACCAGATCTCTCATCGGTTTCCTGTTCTCATATGCGTCGCGCATCAGTCTGAGGGTCTCCGTTATCGCTTTGTAGCCGGTCATCCCGCCGCCTTCCACTACGTTCACAAAGTGATCGGTATTTTCGAAATATGCGGCTTTCTGGCCTATCGCAAGCACTCTGCAGCTGTCTGCGTCAGAAGCGCAGGCTGAATTCTCCCCTGAGGCAAATCTCATGGACGAGTGTACCGTAGGGTGCAGCATGAGGTCCGGATCATTGTCCCTGAGATATTCAAAGTCCTCTCTGTCAGCGGCAGGAACCGCGTCGAGGTAGACTTTCGTCACATTGAAGCCGTTGTCCAGCAGGAATCTGGCCAGGCTGAGCGGTCTCGGGCAGTAGGTGTAATCAATGACGACCGGTGTATCTCCTATGAGACCGAGCGTCTCTTTGAGCGCTTCAGCCGAAGCATTCCTTCCCTCGCTTCTGATCACTGAGAGCGCGGATATCAGAGAAGCCTCCGCCTCGTCGTCAGACGAAAAGCACTTTTCGCTGATCACTTCGGCCAGTCTGTCCGACTCTTCATCTATCTCATTCATGTCAAAACTCAGTCTGTAAGCGTGATGTGTGCCGCCGAGCCTCTCAGCAAGCATATCGCCGCCGGGAGCAGCATCCGGATTGTATGAGATATACACTGAGCTCTCAGCCATTTCCTGATACTCCTCATATGTCCTGCAGGAAGTGATCTCATGTATCCTGAGGCCTGCCGCGCGGAGCAGCTTCATCACATCGCTGTCTTCAAGCGCCGGAAGATCGTTACCGATGATCGCGACCGCTTTTTCTGACAGCGGACGCTCATGAAGGAGTGTATAAAGTCTTGTCCGCATGAGCTGATCTGGCGTCAGTCCGCTTTTTCTCATGATCGGGTTCATATAGCAGTCTGTAAAATCTATATCCGGAAAACGCTGCCTGAGCCTGTCGTACACCATATCGAGATCCGTACCGGTGAAGTGATGCACGCAGCTTGTATAGATCAGGATCGCCCTCGGTCTCTTCGGAAGTTTTCCGATGATATCTGTGACACCCTCGATGATAAGCTCTTCCATATCGCCGTCGAGCAGATTGTTTTCTCTTATAGCAACAGACGAAAATCTGTCGATCGTGCCCATTTCAGCGGCGGTAAGAACAACGCCGCGAAGGCATCCTGCCGCGCAGATGAAGATCTGATGCGACTCAGGGATAAGCATTCCCGTATGGACGATATTCCAGGTCCCGCGGGCAGGAGATGAATATTCCAGTCCCGACTTGAAAGGCGCAGGAAAAACGGCATCTGCTATGCGGACGCCGGGTATTATGCTGCTGCCTGTTTTTTCATTTATTCTCTTAAGCATATTGCACCTTATTTTTCGAGGCCGCACAGCTCCGCCAGCTTTGCGGCAAGCTTGCGGTACTCTCCTGCCATTTCGCTTTCCGGAAAGGCCTCTATCACAGTTTTGCCGAGATCCTCTGCATCCGTGACAGTCTCGCTCCTTGTAAGCTCTCCGATGATCTCGGAGTGGATGTCATCAGCCAGCTCGGCGACCTTTGCATCCTCATCACGGACATTCCTGTGGTTGAGTATGATCCCTCCCAGGCTGGCATAGCCTCTGTCCTTGAAGCCTTCAAGGGCAACTGCGATGTTGGCGGCCGCGTGGATCGCCATATTTTCGCCGGAAGTGATGATGAATACTTTGTCAGCGTATCCGCCTCTCATCGGCATCGAAAAGCCGCCGCATACGACATCGCCGAGGACATCATAGATGACGACATCCGGTCTGTAGACCTTG
>ONHU01000146.1 GCA_900317675.1 uncultured Eubacteriales bacterium | reverse complement strand
CGTACAACATAGAGAAAGTGCTGCTTGAGTCCAATCCGGATATGTACGTGATCGGCGCAGGCAATATGGCCATAGTAAGCGCAATCGAAGAAGGCAGGGATCCGGAAGAGATCGTCAGGGACTGCGGCATCGGGCATCTTGTCCGATACATGGAAGCCTGCGGGTGTGAAGCGATCATACTCGGCTGCACACATTTCCCTTATTTCAGAAAGGAACTCGACCGCCTGTGCAGCATTCCGGTGATCGATCCGGCAGATGAGATGTTCAGCGCGATGACAGGACTGAAAGTCACGCATTGAAGCTCAGCAGATCCGAAAATTCTTTACTTGCCCGCCCGGCGGCGGGCTTTTTAGTTACAGTAGGCAGGTTGTTATTACATGTGATTCCAAATTGGTTGTTTTTTACTTATCAATGCATATGGTATAATCAGAAAATAACGAAGAATTTTATTTTTTATTATTTATAGATTTGTAAGGAGGAACAACAGTTATGAAAAAGTTGATCGCGGTGCTGGTTCTCTGTATCAGTGCAGCTATGCTCGCATCATGCGGGGGTGGCGATTCTTCAACAAAGGCAAAGGTTCCGGAAAATCCGGGCAACGTATACCGTGTCATCACATGTGATGAATCAGGCGCTCCTGTTGAAGGTGTTGCTATTCAGTTCTGCTCAGACCAGATGTGCCAGATGGGTGAGACAGATGCAGACGGAATCGCGACATTTAATTCTGAAGAGGGTGTCTACACAGCACATGTATACATGGTGCCGGAAGGCTATGCTGATGATGAGACCGAGTATCCGGTTCCGGAAAAATACGGAGATGTAAACATTACTCTCAAAGCTGCCAATTAAACGAGGTAAGTGAGATGGGCCAGACAGACGGAGAAAAGAAAAGGAAAGGCGGGTGCCTTAAAGGCATGCTTATAGCTCTGCTCGTATTTGTGTTAGTCATTGCCGCGATAGCGGCTATCTGGTACATGGCTCATAAGGATGAAATCAAAGAGCTCAAGGAAAGCGCGCACACCGATACCCTTACAGGGCAGACAATGCCGGACTTTAAAGTCACCACGACTGATGGAGAGACGGTCACCATGAGCGATTTGCTTGAGGATAAGGAAGTGCTCGCAGTCGTGCTCTTTGCTACCTGGTGCGGTCCATGCGAGAAGGAATTCCCGGAGATGGATGCAGTCTATGCGAAGTATCAGGATAAAATGGGCATGATTGGCCTTGATGTAGACAGTCTTGATAAAGAGAAAGATCTCCAGGAATATGACGATTCGCACGATCTTTCATTCCCGCTTGCAATGGGCAATGAGAGTCTGGGAGATGTAAAAACGAGAGCTTATCCTACGACTCTGTTAGTTGACCGGAACGGAAAGATCGGATGCTGCAGGATCGGATCTGTGCCTGATGCCGAGACCTTTGAGAAGATGGTAACGACATTCATGGGTGATGATTACACTGAGAGACAGCTTGCTTATTATACTTTCGCTGCATATAACAAGAATGAAGTGATCCCGGGAGTCGAATTCACTCTTACATCCGAATCAGGAACAGAGACATATAAGACCGATGAGGGAGGCAGATGCGATGTGTTTGCCGATAAGCCTGAGGACATGAAAGTCAAGGTCATAAGTGTGCCTGACGGCTATAAGATAGACGGTACGGGAGAGATACAGACCGGCACGGGTTCTACCGTCGTCCGGCTGCCGGTCAAGTAGCGGGATTCATCAGTACAATATTGAGAGGGCTCAGAATGGATAAAAGGAAAATGCTTCTATACCTGCAGTCAGCACTTTGCATTCTGTGGGTGATCCTTATGGCTGCAGCTGCAATACGCATCTACACCACCGGGCTCGCATACCAGGCTCAGGGACATCCTGAGGCATGGATATATACAAGAGAAAAGGCCGTAGAGGCGATTGGCAGATATCTGCCGATCCTGCTTCTTGCGGTCATTTCTAATATTGCATGCGTTTTTCTGGGCGTGCGGGATGAGGATCAGGATAAGCCGGTCAGGGATCCTGACCTGATGGATATTTACAAAAAAGAACGCGAGAACCTTTCGGGCTCCGTAAACGGAGAGGAGAGAGCACGCAAACTGAAGACTGCCAGAATAGCTGTTTTCGCTGTTGCCGTTGTGTTTGTGATCGCAGGGATCATGAACGGCAGTATGGAAGATATGCTCATCAAAGCAGTGAATATCTGTACGGAGTGTATTGGCCTTGGATAATCAGATCACAGAGAAAAAATCATGGCAGGAAAACTGCCGCCCGGGCAAGCGCAGACTGATACAGCTTTATTCAGCAGTACTCTATAATGCGTATGTCAAGGGCTTCATAAAGGGGGAGATCTACACCGGCAAGACCAAGCTGATGTGTGTGCCGGGATTCAACTGCTACTCATGCCCTGCTGCTGTAGGTGCATGCCCGCTCGGATCCCTTCAGAACGCGCTCGCATCATCCGGTAACCGCGCAGGATTTTATGTGTTCGGGATCATCATGCTGTGGGGACTCATGCTCGGACGCACCATCTGCGGCTGGATCTGTCCGCTCGGACTTATCCAGGAACTCCTTCACAAGATCCCTACCCCTAAGATCAGGAAGAATAAAATAACACATGCGCTGACGTATCTGAAGTATTTCTTCCTGGTAGTTTTTGCGGTTGCTGTACCGCTATGGTTCGGGCTTAAACACGGCAAAGCAGTACCGGGATTCTGTAAATACATCTGTCCTGCGGGTACTCTCGAAGGGGCGATGGGACTTCTTTCCAATCCGGCAAACGCGAGCTTTTTCAAGATGCTGGGGATCTTCTTCACGCGAAAGTTCGTCATCATGCTGATCATCGGACTGGCATGTGTGTTCTGCTACCGCTCATTCTGCAGATTTATCTGCCCGCTCGGAGCGATACATGAGTGCATCAACTGCGCGAAGTGCATGGATGTCTGCAAGCAGGATGCGATCTCGCTCAAAGCCGGAAAGATAACACTTATCGCGCCTGCAGGAGGCTGCGCGGATGATAAACCGGATTCCGCAGCCAAAAGAGCCCGTGGAAAGCGTATCGCGTGGGCTGTTGCGCTGGCTGTACTTGCATTTGCGCTGCTCTGGTACAATGTCCTCGACAAGTCAGCGGCTGAAATCAATGCGCCGGCTACCGAAACTGAAGAAGCTGAAGTCACCTATTCATATTCTGTCGGAGATGTACTTCCGGACTTTACGATAGAATGTTTTGACGGACAGGACTTCCATCTGCAGGACAACCGCGGAAAAGTCACATTCATCAATCTGTGGGCGACATACTGCGGACCATGTGTTGCGGAGCTGCCTCACTTTAACGAGCTTGCGGGCGAACATCCGGACGACATCGCGATCCTTGCGGTCCATAACTCTATGTCCAAGGATGACATACCGGCATACCTTTCTGACAAGGGCTGGGATAATCTGCATTTCACCCTGGATACCAAGGATAAGCTCGTATGGAACATAGTCGGAGGTGGCTCGACGATGCCTCAGACTATAGTACTTGACCGGAATGGAAAGGTCATATACAACCAGGTCGGCTCAGTCACACCGGAGCTTCTGGAAAAGCTGTATGAACAGGCAGCAAGCGGAGAATGATCAGGTTATAAAGGTGCCGGAAACGACAAACTGATCGCTGAAGCACATAATGTCATGGAACAATATGGGCTGCAGACACTCCTTGCATCAGAATCCGCAAGCGCCGCCCTTCCTTGCCAGGGAACTCCAACCACTTACTTCATTGACAGCGATGGACATGTACTGGGTTACCCGGTCGAGGGAGCGAATACAGAAAAATACAGAAGCGAGCTGGACAAATACCT
>ONHU01000129.1 GCA_900317675.1 uncultured Eubacteriales bacterium | reverse complement strand
GTGCCCGTTCAGGATGGCCTGCGCGCTCTGACATTTCGTGTAATGGTAGAGGCTGGTGCTCTCATCCATCTCTTTAAGGCTTAAGAATCTTCGTAACATGACCGGTTCTCCTCGTTCAGTATATATCGGGCTCGACGCAATTTGTTCCATTAATTAATTCGCGCAATGCGTCACGCATACCCTGACCCTTTTGTAATCCGGCATAAGTCAGAGATATAAGTCAGAAATATTTCAATCCGTATGCTCTCCGTATTCAGGATCATGATGACAATTCTATTGTAACATGGAAATTCAGTATTTGACCGGACTTTTGTATGTATGTGTTTTTTACATCGCAGGAAGAAGGGAACGCTGATTTGTGCATTAATGAAAAGCTCTTTCAGAAATAGGGCAAAAAGTAGTAGATGTTTATTCAAAACATATGAATCAGACGCTGAAAAATGTTCAAAAATGGATAAGAATCACAGTTTTGACTTGATACTTTTGAGCAATTGTACTATAGTAAGTTTAGTGTTGTAATTAAGTGTAAAATGAAAATAATTATATTCATAGGAATATTTTTGGACTGTAATAGAGAGGAAAAATGCCTCTCGATACAGTCTAAGTGTGTTAATGAGACAGGATTGTGATAGGAACATATGACAGATAAAGAATTAAGAAAACTAAGTCGGGAAGATCTTCTTGAAATGCTCGTAAGTCAGAGCAAGGAGGTTGAAAGACTGAAAGAGGAAAAAATTTCGCTGATTAAGCAACTGAAGTATTTTCAAGGGGAATTTCAAAAGGTCGGTTCATTGGACGCCATACTAATACGGATGGGATATCCGCCGATGAACAACAGCAGTTCACCCGGAACGGCTCTGGATGAACTCATTCGACAATATGAGAACGAAGAATCTACCTCAGAATTTTTCGAGGAACCTGAGACGAGCGACTCAGATGACAAGCAAAACGTCAGGAAAAAGCAGACTAAGAAACCAGACAAACAGGGAAGATTAAAGGAAGCTCTTGATTGGACCAAGATGCTGATTGACAGGAACAAAAAGTAGGGAATAGCTTAATACTTGCAGAGGGGGAGGATATAAAATGACCAACAAATCAGAAAATCCCAGAGAGAAATTGTACAGGAAGATGCTTCACAGCCACTGGGTCAAGATAGTGAGTGCGTTAGCGAGTGTGGTTGTTTTCTGCACTGCATATGCACTTATCCTTCCTGCCATTACGATGAGTAATCAGGATCCCAAGTGCGGCATAGAGGAGCATACACATGTTGCTGAATGCTATGACGCAGAGGGAAACATCATATGCGGATTAGAGGAGCATGCTCATAGCTTGTCATGCTACTCTGATTTGTATGCGGCAATCGAAGATGAAGGGTATTGGTCAGCTGATATACCGGAGCTTACAGGCGACCGCAATGCCGATGTGCTTGCCGTTGCACAGTCGCAGATCGGGTACAGAGAGAACGATGAGAATTATCTCATATCCGAAAATGAACAGACGAAGGGATATACTCGTTACGGTCATTGGTATGGCGAGTTTGTAGATACAGAATCGGAACGTCTTGAGAACGGACTGAGCTACTATGCATACAAAGACTGGGATGCAATGTTCGCATCCTTCGTTCTGTACAACGCAAATATATATGATATGGGTCTTGATAGTGACGCCGGCAACTGGGCCGGTGCTCTTGTCGACGCCGGAATCTATGTCGATGCAGCAGACTATGTACCGCAGATTGGCGATCTCATTTTCTATACCCGCAATGCAGGCGAGAACATGCATGTGGGTATCGTTTCCGGTGTCAACAGAGGATTCTTCGGAAATGAAATCAAATCCATCTCTGTCATCGCAGGCGACTCGAACAACGAAGTCGAAGAGATCAAAGTAGCGGTAGCAGAGTATACAGAAGGCGACATTACATTTGAGACAATCCACGGCTATGGCGTATTAACACCGGGCTACGGCGTGACCGACGAGTCAACAGCTTCGGAAGTCCAGCCCGACGATTCCACTGTGGCAGAAGTGGCTGCAGAGGAAATTGCAGGAGAAGATGTAGCAGTTGAACCGGCGGTCGAGGAGGCTGCGGATGCTTCTGAAGCCGAGGAAGTTGTCAGCCTTGAAAACAGCGCGGATCATCTGATCGGACAGAATGAAGAGAACCTTGACACGGTCGAAGAGAATACCGAAGGCTCCGCATTGGTGGAGATCGTTGATGGGGCTGTTTCAGAAGATGGTTCCGAGATTGTTATGAACTGGAGTCTGTCCGCTAATCTTCCGGACGCAACACTTCCGGCAGGTGCAGTCATTCGCGTCGATACAGCATCTGCAAAAGTTCATTCCATGACAGTAGATCAGGTACGTGCCTGGGCTGAGACAGCAGGAACAGGTGCGGAATATGCTGCATTTGTAGACAACGATAATTATGAAGTAACTTTCATTGGCGACAATGGACTTCTCTATTCCTGGGCTGACGTACAGAACATGGATGCGGCAGCAGCTACATCTTTCACAGGAGTTCACATTAAGGCCCTGAATGATGTAGAACTCGGAGAAGACGGAGCCGTGTTCTTTGACTTCGCAACAACTGCCAGAGTTGCTGATGCAAATGCTGGACAGAATTACTATGTATCCAAGGTTAATGTAAACGGATTCGCAGGCGCAGCTACCTTCACATATGAAAACGGAGAAGCTGAGGCTGTCGATCAGAATGAAGTTTTGAAAGATGCAGGGCTGGAAGAGGAACCTGCGCAGAAGACCCTGGTCTCCAAAAAGAACGATTATACTGTAACTATGTCCTATGGGCCGGAAGCAGAGATACCTGACGGATCAAAGCTTTATGTTAAGGAAATCAAACAGGGCACGGAAGAGTACAAGCAGTATATTGAGGACGCAAAAGTTGCTCTCGGAATCAGCGAGGAGGATGCGAAAGAACTTTTAGGTAGATTCTTCGATATTAAGATTATTACCAGAAATGGAATATTTGAGCCGAAGGCTGCAGTCAATGTCAATATTGAATATCAGACAGCTATCGAGACAGAAGATGCTTCAGCTGTCAGCGCTGTACATTTTTCAGAGGACGGACCGGAAGCAATCGAAGTAGAAACGGTTGATGTTGCCGAGCCTGAAGATGAGGTCGCGATGGTGAAGAGCGTTGAATTCAGCGCAGAATCCTTCTCTGTTTACGGCATCGTATACACGGTAGACTTTGAATATGTAGATCCCGGAACGGGCGAAGTATACTCTTACAGCCTGAAGGGCGGCGAGTCAATTAACCTGACAGATCTCCTTGTAACTCTCGGTCTCAAGAACAGAGAGGATGCAGAAAACTTCGTAGCGAATGATGTAGAGAATGTTGAGTTCAGCGATCCTGAACTTGTTAAGGTTACCCATAAGGGTAAGGTACTTGGTATATTCGGTGCCGAGGACTGGCTGCTTGAGAGCTTGAAGCCGTTCTACTCAACAGAGACGCTCACAATTTCCCAGAAGGACGGCAGTGAGTTGGT
>ONHU01000134.1 GCA_900317675.1 uncultured Eubacteriales bacterium | reverse complement strand
ATAACGAGATCCGCAGAGGAAACTCCGGACGCAGGGATTTCTTCAACAGGATCATGGACGTCGTGACACTCCTCGGAGGTGATCTGAACGATGTTATTTAAACTCGCAGTCAGAAATATCAAAAACAGTATACGCGACTACACCGTATACTTTTATACCCTTGTCATCGGCGTTGCTATTTTCTATTCTTTCAACGCTATAAAAGGACAGGACGGTGTAACGCAGCTCACAGGAGAACTCGGCAGGACAGCCCGGCTGCTCTCGTCCGCGCTTTCGGCAGTCAGCATATTCGTTGCTTTTGTGCTCGGCATACTCATAGTGTTCGCCAGCCGCTTTCTTGTGAAGAGGCGAAGCAAGGAGTTCGCCGTCTACATGACGCTCGGTATGGGAAAAAGGAAAGTTTCTTCCATACTGATGATGGAGAACCTGCTGACGGGTATCATCTCGCTGGTGGTCGGGCTGCTGATCGGTATCGCTCTTTCGCAGCTGATGGGG
Organism: uncultured Eubacteriales bacterium; assembly: GCA_900317675.1. Taxonomy (GTDB): domain Bacteria; phylum Bacillota; class Clostridia; order Peptostreptococcales; family Anaerovoracaceae; genus Crickella. The sequence goes on along the minus strand of ONHU01000134.1, from coordinate 2,672 downwards.
ATATTCGTCATCAACCTGTTCAATGCGGATGTCAGCGCCTACAGCTTCAGCATCTCAGGCGGCGCCATCATCAGGACGATCGGGAACTTTACAGTGATGTATCTCGTCGCCATGGTGTTCAACAGCCATGATGTCGGCAGGATGAAGCTCATCGACCTCCTCCAGTCAGACAAGAAGACCGAGGAGGTAAAACTCAGAAATCCTGTAGTCTGCGTCATCGTGTTCCTGGCAGGAGCCGCCATACTCGCGGTCTGCTACTACTTTGTAGGCTGGAACACACTTCAGATCGATCCGAGGTCGCTCGCGATCTATATCCTGGCAGGTTCAGTCGCGACCTTCCTGGTCATCTGGTCGATCTCCGGAATGATGCTCCGCGTAGTCATGAACATGAAGAATACCTACTACAGCGGACTCAACAGCTTTACCTTCCGCCAGATCAGCAGCAGGATCAACACAGTTGTTCTGTCCATGACAATGATCTGCCTGATGCTGTTCTTTACGACATGTGCGCTTTCCGGCGGTTTTGCGATCAGGAACGGCATCAATAAAGGCATCGGCGAATGCCCGGCAGACTTCGAAGTAAGCTATCAGGAGATCCTGTTTGACACTGAAAAAGGACCTGTATTCGATGATGTCACAAGACGCTATGCGGAATACGGATACGATATCACTGAACATTTCGGCGATTACAGACATTTCCATACATACTATGATCCTGAGCTGAGTCTCAGCAGCCTTGCGGGCGAGTCTGCCGGCAAGCTCTACATGGCAGGTTCTGGCGTGGATATCGTAAAGCTGAGTGACTATAACGATCTGATGGTGCTCTATGGCAAGGATCCTGTCGAGCTCGGTGAAGATGAGTTCATCCTCATGAACACCTATGCATCCAACACCGCTGCCTATAATAAGACCCTGAAAAACACGCCGGAAATCGAAGTTTTCGGACATACTCTGAGATCCAGGTACGATAAGGCGCAGGACGGATTCATAGATATAAACGGCTATTCTTCCAATACAGGTCTGATCATCATCCCTGATTCCGCTGCATCTGAGGACAGAGCTTCCAAAGACTTCTTCATCGGCAATTATGACGCAGAGAATGAAGAGGAGCGCGCCGATGTTGAGGCAGAGTGCATCAGCGAACGAGATGCTGTCGATCAGATGATGAGCGAGGCCGAAGCCGATAACGAGGACGAAATCAGCTATTATCTGCGCATGACAACACGTACAGAGACCATCGAAGGCTCTATAGGGACAGGCGCTCTGATGACCATCCTGGGTCTGTATCTGGGATTCATATTCCTCATAGCAAGCGGAGCCGTCCTGGCTCTCAGGCAGCTGACAGACAGTGTCGACAGCATCCCGCGCTATGAGATACTCAGAAAGATCGGCGCGGATGAAAAGGATATCAACAGTTCCCTGCTGATCCAGACGGGAGTGTTCTTCCTCCTGCCGCTGGCTCTTGCCGCGATCCACTCGGTATTCGGCATCAAATACGCTTCAGCTTTCATCGCCCTCATAGGCAGAGACGGACTTCCGTCAGCGATCGCTTCGGCGGCAGCACTCATACTGCTCATTTACGGCGGATATTTTGCCATTACTTACAACAGAAGCAAGGCAATCATCAGTTCGGACAAGGATCATCACGCTCATGCCTCTGCGGGAGATCTGAAAAAATCCGCACTCATCTGGGCAGTCGTAATGCTCTGCATCGGATGCCTGATCGTCACGACAGCCAATGGCGGCAAGCCGGATTACAGCACCGGAACTCCTTGGATCGACTGCGACATCGACGGAGCGGTCACTTCAAGGACAGAAGCCGAAATAAAAGACAATTTTGCGCTGGGAGCGAACAAGGAAGCGATCCTTGATCTTAAGATCCCAAAGGGCTATCCGACCGCCGGACCTATGGCAGATATAGAAAATCAGAGTACAGAAGATCTCAAAGAGATTTTCGCAGGCGAGAGACCTAAGTCTCATGACGCAAGGCTTGCGTATGACCTCTATGGTCTGATGCTTGACTGGGACAGCCGGGATGAAGTCGGAGTCGCGCCGCTCAAAGAGATGACAGACAGAGTGGAGTCGATTTCTTCGATCAGCGAGATGACAGAGTATCTGGCTGAAACGCCGTATGATGACCGCCTCGGTTCTCTGTGGAGCAGCGGAGCCGCAGCTGATCTGAAGGATTCAGGCCGTCAGGTCCTCAATGTAGGCACAGGCGGGCTCCTGCTCGGAGACAGCGCTGAATACACATCAATGACAGATCAAGGCAGGGTGGCAAAAGATGCCTATTCAGATCTTGCCATGAAAATGCTCGGGAAGCTCGGCTACAGCAAGAAAGAGGCAGAGGAAAAGATCAGTAACCGCTTTGAATTCGAAAAAATGCTTGCGGAGGCGATTCCGACCGCTGAAGAAAAAGCCAAGCCGAATTATTTCAAGAAGAGCAACAATCATTACACCAGAGAACAACTCCTGGCTGCCGAAAAGGCTCTGCCGGTAGTCGAGCAGCTTGAGAACGCTGACGGGTTCCCGAAGGCCGATGACTACGTAGTCAGATGGCCGGTCTATCTCGACAGACTGAACGAGCTTTATACAGAGGAAAACCTGCCTCTCATGCGCGACTACATGATCGTAGGCGGCATCGTCACCAAGGCAGATCAGCTTGACAGAGA
>ONHU01000137.1 GCA_900317675.1 uncultured Eubacteriales bacterium | reverse complement strand
TCCTGTGATCATGTTCTTTACATAGTCTGCGTGTCCCGGGCAGTCTACGTGAGCATAGTGTCTGTTCGGTGTCTCATACTCTACGTGTGCTGTCGAGATAGTGATTCCTCTTGCCTTTTCTTCCGGAGCCTTGTCGATCTGATCGAATGCTACGTCTCCGCCAAGTCCGTACTTTCTGTTCAGTACGGATGTGATAGCTGCTGTAAGAGTTGTCTTGCCGTGGTCAACGTGGCCGATTGTTCCGATGTTGATATGCGGCTTGGTTCTCTCGTATTTCTGCTTTGCCATTAACTTCTTCCTCCTTCAACAAATAACGTTATTTTTTGAAAAATTATAGGGACAAGCGTCCCTGTCCCTATGCGTATAATCGCTGGAGCTGTTGAGCAGACTCGAACTGCCGAACCTCATCCTTACCAAGGATGCGCTCTACCACCTGAGCTACAACAGCGCATAGCATTAACAATAATACCTTAACCCTATCCCCTTGTCAAGAATTCAGGTTGTTTCTATGTTAATGCAGCAGCGTTATTTATCCAAGTATTTTCCTGACAGACTCCGCAGCAGGATGGTTCAGAACACTTACGAGTTCCATTACTGCAGCCCTGCTTGTCGTAACAGCACAACCGGCATCTCTGAGCCTTTCTACGGCTATTTTGTGGTCGTGTCCTTCTCTTGATGCGCAGCAGTCCTCTATTATAGTGACATCGTAGTCCAGACGTCTGAAATCAAGCGCTGTCTGCATCACTGCAGCATGGGTCTCAAGACCGGCTATGAATACCCTGCGAGCGGATGAAGCTTTCATGATGCGGTCAAAATCTGATGAAGTCCATGCAGACAGGCCTCGTCTGAGTACATACTCAGCTCTGCCGCCCTTCAGACTTTCTTCCGCTTCTCCTATCAGCTTACCGTATCCCGGCAGCTCAGTCACAGCGGCAGGAACACCGAGTCTTCTGATGCAGGCTGCGTATCTGGAGAGATTACCTGTAAATCTGTTTCTCATTTCGATCCCGGAGGCGATGTTTTCCTGCGGGTCAATGAAGACCGCAATGACCTGATCAGACGAAAACCGTCCCTGCAGCTTGCGAAGCGCGACATCATCTCCAACCGACGATGATAGCGGCGTCACAGCAGCAAAGCCATATCTCATGCAGTCCAGATCATATTTCAGATCATCGTCTGTAAGCATGCCGCTTTTTATACTCACCATGCCGGGACCTATCAGCGATGACTGGCCTGCTGTGCCTTTCTCATCGAGAACGACCTGCCCGAGCTGGAAATTCACAGGACGCTCCCAGTTGATCTCATCCGCGGTCTTTCCGTAATCTGCACCTGCAGAGCGGAATGAGTATTTTTCTGCGTATCCGTACGGAGCGACTTCAGCGATCCGCACTCCCCGGACTTCCCACGGCGGCAGATCAGGAGCGTTGACACTGAGTATCGTCTGCGGGCTCAGTGTGTCTGCCATCTCCATAACGCGCGGAACAAGGCTGCATATATATTCAAAATGTGTTGACAGATGTGTCCCCACGGATAAAGCGATCGAACGGACTCCGTGCAGAGCGCCTTCTCTGGCTGCGCCGATCGTTCCCGAATAATAAGCCGCGATCCCGACATTAGCGCCGAGATTGATGCCGCTCAGCACATAGTCGAAAGTGATCCCTTTCTGAGCGTACCAGTCAATACCCCAGTTGACGCAGTCCACCGGCGTTCCGTTGAGTATATATGCTTCATCTGCACCCGGCAGTTCTGTCTTCTCGACCTCAACTTCCCTCAGGAATGTGATAGCCATGCTTTTGGCACTCTGCTGCTCATCAGGCGCGACAACATAGACCTCGTTCTTCTTCCCCAAGGCTTTTGTCAGGGCGAACAGGCCGACTGCACCGATCCCGTCATCATTTGTAATCAATATTCTTTTCATGGCAGTCACCCTCTTTTCCGAAAGATGCGTCATGCGGCTTCTGAATCTTTCTCTTACTGTCAATGATTATAGCACAGTTTAGTTTTCCGGTTCGAATGCCATTCCCGAGGTTCTATCGGTTGTTCCGTCATGAAGAATGAATACGGCTTCGACTCCGTCTGTGTTTTCAATCAGTTCTTTTGCTTTTTCGTGTCCTTTTATAAGGCATATGGTGCTGAGTGCATCGAGATCTGCCGAATGACCTTTTTCTGCTGTGAGGGTCACCGCATCCAGATCTGTGTCAACCGAATAACCCGTCCCGGTGCTCAGGATATGATGATATCTCCTGCCGTCTACCTCTATCTGTCTCTCATACACTCCCGATGTGACGAGCGTCATATCTTTTGCGTTGACTTTGCCTACTATCTCCGAACGGTCTGAGAACGGAGCCTCGACCCCGATCACGAATGCCCCTTCGTCTCCCTCCGCATCGTTGTCTTTTGCTCCTATGCATATGACATTCCCGCCGAGGTTGATGATTCCTGACGTAACACCCTCTGCTTCCAGAAGTTCAGTCATTCTGTCCCCGATATATCCTTTAGCGATGCCGCCAAGATCGATCTTGGTTTCCGGGTCCCTGATGCGCACCTTGTTTCCGTCTGTCTCGATCAAGTGATAGTCTACATGCTTCACTGCTTCCGCTAGGTCCTCTTCATCAGGCACTTTTGCGTCTTCAGGATCCGCATGGAAATCCCACAGGTCCGTTACTCCGCCTATGGTTATATCAAACTCTCCGCCGGATAATTCTGAATACTTTATACCTTCAGAAATAAGTTCCGCGGTTTCGCTGCTGACTTCAGTCCACTCTCCGCCGGCATGATTCAGCCTGCTGATCTCAGAGGCGTCCTGAGTCCTGCTGAGTTTCTTTTCCAGACCGGCACACAGATCCCACGCCTTTTTGATCACCTCTCCGGCAGCCTCCTCCTGATCGGAAGCCGGTACAGCTTTTCCGTCTTCGCCGGTGATCTCATATATTGAAATAGTACAGACTGTGTCCAGATAATAGTTTTCCCCTGTAACAGGCTGGCTGCTGTCGCTGCTGCATCCTGTCTGTGTTATAATGAGCAGGATCAGAACGCAAAACAGCGC
>ONHU01000140.1:349-5381 GCA_900317675.1 uncultured Eubacteriales bacterium | reverse complement strand
AAATGAAGCTGATAATGCTAAGGATACAGATGAAAGGCTGAGAAAGTATTTTTCGGAACGGGGCGGCACTGTAAAGATTATATCTCATGAGGGTTTGGAGCTCTGACTTAAAGTGTAATGTCTGCTATCTCATTCTGCTGGCAGTTATTACGGCGATAAATGCAGTGAGTATCATAAAAGGAGCAGATCCAAATGAAGCATAGAAAAATACTTATAATGTCGAATGTCGCAATAATTGCGTATTACGCTGCATTCCTGCTTTGGGCAGAACTGTCACAACCCGGAGAAGGGGAAACTGTAGTGATGCATGCGTACAGCGGTTTTCTTGCGCTTATAAACCCATTTACAATCGGTGCTTATCTGCTTGGTATAGTGGCTCTTTTGAATTTGAAATATTGCCGGAGAAAAGCATATAGGATTATATTCTTCCTGCTTTACTGCATTGTTGCAGCATGCACGCTCGTAGCGGTCATGGGAATGACACATTGGTGGGAGTTGCTTATGTATGTACCGCATCTTATCATATTGGTTTTGGCCATGATCCTTGTCAGTCATAGAATTGACAGCAAGGTAAAAAGCTAGTAAGGCGAAGGCGAAAAGGGTTCTGCTTGAGAAAGAATAATACATGTTCAGCCAGGGGAGCTTCTCTGGTTTTTTATATTCATGATTCTGTAACAAACCGTTATTTCAATCGTCTAACAAAGTAGAAAGGAGGAAGCGATATGGCGGCTAAACCCGGAAGAATAACCGAAGAAATTATCAATGCAGAATACCAGGCTGTCTATCACTACATCCTTTCTCTCTGCAGAGATGAAAAAGAAGCCGAAGATATTACTCAGGATACCTTTGTAAAAGCCATATCGGCGGAGAGCTTCCGAGGAGAGAGCAGCTATTATTCATGGTTGTGCTCTATAGGCAGAAATATTTGGATCGACAAATGCCGGCGTTCCGGCAAGATCCAGTTTGAAGCGATGCCTGAAGAGCCTCCTCAGATGACAGGCGGTTCACCACAGCTTGAAGAAGTACTGGCCGATGGAGAACTGCTTCGTCAGGTACACAGGATAATCCATGAGATGGATGAACCGTACAAAGAAGTATTCACATTAAAGGTGTTCGGAGACCTGTCATTCAAAGACATAAGCTCCCTGTTCGGAAAAACGGAGAGCTGGGCACGTGTCACATATCACAGGGCACGGAAGAAAATAATAGAGATGTTACGGAAGGAGAACTGGCTATGATTGATAAAAGAAAAGACCTGCCTTGTGCGGTAGTTAAGGATCTGCTGCCTTTATACCATGATGGCGTCGTCAGCGGCGATACCAGCGGTTTAATAGAGGCGCACCTTGAAGACTGCGAGAGCTGCAGAAATGAACTGAACAGTATCCGTAATGACGAGAAGCTCGAAGAAAACCTTATTGAGCAGGATAAGGATTTTTATTTCAAAGAATTCCGCGATGGCGTTAGAACGCTCAGAAGAAATGGAACGATACGAGGCGTCCTGATAGCTTTGGCGGTAGTAGCGGTATTTGTCGGAGGGCTTCAGTTCCTAAACACCGCAGATATCATAAAGGTGGATCCAGCCGATCTTAATATAGACGATGTCTGCAGGTATGATCTGGGAACAGATGGAGGAGAAGGACTGTTCTTTACATATCAGATGAACTGGGACGGAGTATTCAGCATTACATTTGAAGACACGAGCGATCCGAAAGAAATAAATATTGCCATAAAAAGAACTGCACTCGGCGGCAAAATGGAATCGGATTCGAGGAACCCGCGCAGCTACTGGATATTAGACGGCTTTTATAAGGAAAGTGCTGATCTTAGCAAAGCGGAAACTGTGAAAGTTAACGGGCAGATAATCTGGACCAAAGATCAGGGGATCAATAACAAACCTCCTGAATACATAGGTGAACTCGTGCGATATGAGCATTCTGCTTTTGATGATACTGTACGACCAAAAGAGAAAATCATATCCACAAGAATAGAGACAGGTGCTATTTCAGTAACATATGAAGATCTCCATGGAATCAAGTGGGATAAAGACGGCAATGTGATCGCCAGATTTACTGTAGATGAGAATGAAAACATCATATCCATGGAAAGCGTGCCATCAAATGAAAAGGGAAACTAAAAATATGCTTGTTTCGAGTGGCAGCTCAAAAAAACATAATAATCGATGAAAAACAGGGGTGCTCTGAAACTGAGCAAAATAAGGCTCTGTGAAGCGAGGCGGTCATTATTGACCGCTTTTTGAGTGCAGCAAAAAAACATGCATAAAACCACTTGAACAAACGTTCTGATATAGATATAATGTCATCGTCATTCAAAAGAGAGGCATTACATGATGTGGAGATCGTGATCTTTCAATGCATTGCTCCTCATACAGAATGAAAAGCGTTCGAACGACAAACAATAGGTCATCACATGTATATGCCGTGGCTTGCAGGCGCAGCAGCTGCGGCATATCAAAGATAGTTTTCATACAGTAAGAACCAAAGTAGCAGGCGAGGATGATACCGGGCCGTTTCCCTTGTTCGATACACCCTGGCTTGTGGGCAAGGCATTGCTGTATGGGATTATTCAAAAGGGAGGAACGCAAATGCGTACAGAAGTAAGTCTGGAAACAAGGATAAAGGACCAGTGTGCACTGGCCGGATATGATTACGAATACCTGTACAGGTTCGGAAAGAAACTGCTGAAGCTTTACCGCGATGTCAGCAGAAACAATACACTGGATGCGGAGGATATACTCGAGGATATCTGCAGCGAGTCGTATGAAAGCGATATCAGCAGCCAGATGAGCTCAGCTCTGACAAGGCTTGAGTTCTTTGCCTCGGAGTATACGAAAAACAAGTTTGAGTCGGATCTCAGGACAGGCTGGATGGTAAGGGTGATGGATCAGGTCAAGATGAACGTCTACACCTTTGATGATTACGGCCCGGAGTTTGTATCCATACTGACCCTGTGCTATATGTCCAGCTTCAGATTCACAGGAGCTGAGGCGGCGCAGGAGCTGGGGATCTCGGAGCAGAATCTCTATAAGAAGAAGAAATATGCAGTCATACTCTTCGCTCTTGAATTCGAAGAATACAAGCGGGAGATAACTGCATGCTGCAATCCGGTAAGATATACCGGCGAGCAGATGACACTTGCCGACTTCATGCATTAAAGCGGAGAGTATACGAAGAGTTAACGAAGAGTTTACGAAGAGAATAAGGCGAGTATAAGATGATTGTGCAGTTAGTTTCGCCGGGTTACACTGTATATGCTGGGAGACCAGCAGCATACAATTAAATAAGAAGGGCAGCAAGCCCCGTACTCACGAAAGTGGGTGCGGGGCACTTTTTATGCCCTGATTCTGCTGCATGTCTGCCAGACACTACCGAAAGGAGCATGGCAGTCATGCATATACATTCAATACTTCTGCCTGAGAGCAGACCCCCGTAGGCCGCGTGTTTTTCACAGGTTACATCAACGATTCGAAAAACACGGAGGCTTACAAATGAAATACAAGTACGAATTCGCAAATGAAAACAAAACTATTGAGATCAGTGAAGAATGGATCAGCGTTCTGGAGGAGCTCGACAGACTTGAATACAACAACAATCACGCCGAGACCAGAAGGCATGTCTCGCTTGATGACGGAGAAGACGGCGAGTGGCTCAGCACAGAAAGAGGAGAAGTATATATCAGATGCGCCGGACAGATCTTCAGCAGGCATGACGACAGATTTGATGACGGCAGGAGGAGCCTGTCCGAAAAACAGGATGAACTCTATGAATCCGTCTACGAATACGGCGACAGCATAAATGATTATGCGCATGACAGCGGCATCGATCAGTCCACCGCATCCAAGAGAAACAGGACCGTAATAAAAAAATTTAAAAAAGTTTTTGAATAATGCCATATTTTTGGCCTTCCCGTGGCCTACAGGTGAGAGGACTAAATAAATCCTCTCGGGAACCTACAGAACTGAATACACATTCAATCAGGTACGAGCCCTGGAATATGAGGCCACAAGCTTCGAGCATGCAGGACCGATGCGCCAAGACACCGAAAGGTCGAGCGACAAACATCACGGGTCCAAAAGGAAGACGGCAACTTCAATGTGCGATGACAATCCCAGGGTACAATGATACTTCCGCTCAGTCACAGCCCTGCAGAAATGCAGGATCACGCAATGAGGGCGGCTCCGTAAGACCTGCGGGGAAGGGTAACGCCTTATGAAGGGATTCCGCTGATCCCTGCCTGATGGTTTCCCGGTGAACTGGGGATGTCGAGGACAAATACAGGATCGAAACAATGACAAGTAAGACGGCGTGTCTGAGGATACTTTTTGCATCCTCCGGCACGCCTTCCTTATATACATGATTTTCGATTTTGACTCGAAACACCCAGTGCAGGGAGACCTGTGTATTCGATAACGGAAACGGAGGAAAAAGAAAATGGCAAAACTCTTTGAGAACAACTACAGGACCAATCCTTACGTATACGGAATGGTCAATGTGCTTTCGAGCTTCTGCAGAGATTACGCGGAGGCTAACAGAGCGCTTGAGAAGAATCCTGATGACACGCGCTGCATGATGGTCAGAGCCTACTGCGTTGACTTCGCGAACTATCTGAGCGAGACAACAGGGCTCGGCTACGGCAATGTCGGCGAGCTGATAGTGAGAATGATGGAGGCGGGAAGCGATGAGAAATAACTACAGAGAAGACGGCTTCGTCTGGTTCGAGGATCAGATAAGCGAGATGGCGGATCTGCTGATCACGGTACAGGGCATCCGCTGCATATATCTGAAGAGACGCGACCGCAGCTGGATCGAAAGGATCGGCGACGAGGGAATGAGATTTGCTCTCATGAGCATGACGGAGATACAGCTCAGAATGATTGAAGAGCTGATTTTCGAAGACAAAACGGTAACGGACATCCGCAGAGAACTGAACCTCACTATCACGGAGATCCGCATGGAGATAAGAGACATGAGAAAGGCGCTGCTTGCGGCGATGTGAAGGTGGCAGATATGAGAAG
>ONHU01000140.1:0-340 GCA_900317675.1 uncultured Eubacteriales bacterium | reverse complement strand
GCAGAGAACTGAACCTCACTATCACGGAGATCCGCATGGAGATAAGAGACATGAGAAAGGCGCTGCTTGCGGCGATGTGAAGGTGGCAGATATGAGAAGGATCTATTTTGACAACAGTCACGGCTATGAATCACTTGCAGAATGCATAGTGCTGCAGGCCGTCAAGGACTACACCCGCTCCTACAGAGCAGTGCTCAGGAATCCTGAGAACAAAAAGGCGGCAGCCATGATGAAGGAGTGCGAAGACTTCATTGAATCCAGATGGTTCAGAATGCTCTGCGATCTCGATCCGGAAGAACTCCTTTTCAGACTTGACCTGGATATCGAGACTGAATTCTAC
>ONHU01000170.1 GCA_900317675.1 uncultured Eubacteriales bacterium | reverse complement strand
AACGATGACGACGCCGTTAGGGATGGTTGACAGAAGGATGTCGACCTTGCTTTCAGCGTCCTTTCTCATCTTGGTGACGCACATTTCTGCTTCGGATATGCCTGCGATGAGAGCCCTGGCCATGTCACGGCATGTCCTGTAACCGCATCCGCCGCAGTTGAGCTCATCTTCAGGACCATTCTTGCCAAGCTTCTGGAGAGCTTTCTGGATCTCATCCTCAGAAAAATCGAGCCCGGTCACAGTAGCAGCCTGCGGAGGATCCGCGTTGAGTATTCCATAGCCTTTCCTTAGGACTTCTCTTGCGAATGCTGCATCACCGTCAAAAATGACAGGTTCAGAAAGCCTCTGCATTACGGCAGAAGCAACAGCTTTCTTGCGGACTACAGCTGAGTCGGATCTTGAAGTTCCCGGACCGTTGATGCACCCGCCGTCGCAGTTAAGCGCTTCAAGGAATCTGTCCGTTTTCAATAGGATAGATGGATGCCTTTCCGGCTTTGGCAGGCACGAACTCAACAGGGATGCCTGTATCTATTGTTTCAAGCTGGATATTTTCTTCTTCAAGCCATTGCTCGACTTCGCGGAAGGTCAGAGCTATATCCGGATATCCCGGATGAGCATCGGCTTCGACTTTCTTAGCGATGCAAGGACCTATGAAAACGACTACTATATCATTTCCGTACAGATGCCTGAGATAAGCGCTGTGTGTCTGGAGAGGAGACGGCACCGGAGCAAGCTCGTGTATGCATTCAGGGAAATACTTTCTTACCAGCTCGACAACTGAAGGACAGGCTGTAGATATAAAGTTGGCCTGACCGTGCTCAATCACATACATATCGAGAGCCTGGGATACAAGAGCAGCGCCGATCGCTGTCTCACTGACTGCGTCAAAACCGAGTTTATACAGGGCTCTGACAAAATTATCTTCAAGTCCGTGGAATTCTGACAGATATGAAGGGGCCAGTGACACGATGACCTTGCGGTTTGAGAGGAACGCCATCTGCACCTTGTCAAGGTCGTTTCTGATGACCTTGACGCCGTTAGGGCATTCGTTGACACATGTGCCGCAATATGTACATCTGTCATGCAGGATCTCCGCATGTGCGTCTCTGATCTGGATCGCTTTGACCGGACATGTCCTGACGCACTTATAGCAGTCCCTGCAGTTGTTTACTTCGGTATAAATAGGGTACCTTTCCATACTTCACCTCATTCACTTACAATAATATCTGCATATAAATGATACCATAACAAGGGTTGAATTAGTGATTTTTTACACAAACTGAAACAGAAACGTATCACCGGAAGACAGATTATTTTTTCTTCATTCTGTAAGTCTGGCGTACATTGTGATACAATAGCTACATATATGAAAAATTTCCTGAAAGGGGTAAGACTATGGCATTTGCAACAGCTGAAGAATATAAGGATATGGCGGGTAATTTTATCCACGATATCATCAATGAAGATCTTGCGACAGGCAAGCACAAGGAGATAGTAACCAGATTCCCACCTGAACCTAATGGATATCTGCACATAGGACATGCTAAATCCCTCTGCCTGAATTTCGGAACCGCGCTCAAATACGGCGGCAGGTGCAATCTCAGGTATGATGATACCAATCCTACAAAAGAAGACATCGAATTCGTAAAGTCGATCGAGGCAGACGTAAACTGGCTCGGATTCCAGTGGGACGAAAAACTCTGGGCTTCCGACTATTTCGATACTATGTATGAGGCTGCTGTTGAGCTGATAAAACAGGGCAAGGCATTCGTGTGCGAGCTCACACCTGAACAGATCAGAGAGTACAGAGGCACACTGAAGGAGCCGGGAAAGGAAAGCCCTTACAGAAACAGATCTGTTGAAGAGAACCTCGAACTCTTCGAGAAAATGAGAGCAGGAGAATTCGCGGACGGAGAAGTCTGCCTCAGAGCGAAGATCGACATGGCAAGCCCTAACATCAACATGAGAGATCCTGTCATCTACAGAGTCGTACACGCTCCTCATCATAATACAGGCGACAAGTGGTGCATTTATCCTATGTATGATTTTGCCCACCCGATCGAAGACGCGATCGAGGGAATCACCCACTCCATCTGTACACTGGGTAGTAAGAGAAGTCGGCTGGTGGCCGAATCCTCCTAGACAGATCGAGTTTGCTCCTCTGAATGTAACGACGATGCTCATGAGCAAGAGATTCATCCGCCGTCTCGTTGAAGAGGGCAAGGTCGAAGGCTGGGACGATCCTAGACTCTGCACTCTTGCAGCGGTACGCAGGAGAGGATATACACCTGAAGCGATCCGTAAGTTCTGCAATGACATCGGCGTCACCAAGGCTGATACCATGATCGACATCGCGCAGCTTGAGCAGTGTGTAAGAGAAGATCTGCAGCTCAAGGTGCCGGCTATCAACGTAGTCAAGAACCCGATCAAAGTCATCAT
>ONHU01000141.1 GCA_900317675.1 uncultured Eubacteriales bacterium | reverse complement strand
GACAGCGAAAGGCTTCGCCTGGCTGCTGTCAGTCTTGAGGTGATCTGCAGCGATGATGGATAGATACGCGGTCTTGCTGCCATGGGTCAAAACAGAAGATGAAGATGCGCTGCTTCTCGAAGTGCGCTCGCTCAAGGTAAAGCAGCCGGGCGAGGTGTGTTTTCCGGGCGGGAAAACCGAGCCCGGCGAGACGATCACTGAAGCGGCTGTACGTGAGACCTGCGAGGAACTCGGACTGAAGCCGCGTGACATAGAAGTCATCTCAGAGCTTGAGCCGCTTATCATGGGCGACGGCAGGGAGGTGCATCCGGTCACAGCCAGGGTGCATATAGATGACATCGATGCTCTGAGGCTTTCCGGGGATGAAGTCGCGGAAGTGTTCCTGCTTCCGGTGAAGTGGCTTTGTGAGCATGAGATAAAGCATTTTGACCTGGGAGAGACCTCTGATGAGGATCTTCCGGCAAAGCTGCTCGGATACCTGTCCCGCTACGGGAGCTTTCGCAGGACAGGTGAGACGCACTATTTCGAATATAAAGGCCACGCTATATGGGGCCTGACAGCCAGGATAATAATCAGATACGCTATGAGTGATCCGGGGGTGTGCCAGACTGATCCGGGGAACTGATGATTCAATGACAGGAGGCAAGTTATGAGTTCGATCACAATAGTCAAAACAGACCTTACCCAGATGGATACCGACTGCATAGTCAATGCCGCTAACAGCAGACTCGCGATGGGCGGCGGAGTATGCGGCGCTATCTTCCGCGCGGCAGGACCTGCAGAGCTTCAGGCAGCATGCGATGAGATCGGTTCCTGCCCGACAGGCGATGCAGTCATCACACCGGGCTTTGCGCTCAAAGCAAGATACGTGATACACGCTGTCGGACCGGTCTGGCAGGGAGGAAACAGCAATGAACCTCAGTATCTGTACAGCTGCTACAGGGCGTCGCTTGAGCGTGCCCGCGAAAATGACTGCCATTCCATAGGCTTTCCGCTCATTTCCTCGGGGATATTCGGATATCCTAAGGACCGGGCGTGGTTCGGGGCGCTGAAAGCGTGCAGCGACTGGATCAACGAGCATCCGGACTACGAGATAGATATAGTGTTCGCAGTGCTCGATGACAAGACCCTCGATCTCGGGACTCTGGTCATGGAGGATCTGGGACTGACCCAAAACAGAGACTGATATATGAGACTGTTCATTTCGATCAATCTGAGCGAAGAGATGAAAGAGTCGCTCATGGATATACAGGATACCATGAGGACTTACGGCGTGCGCGGAAACGAGACCGTACCTGAGAACATGCATCTGACTCTTGCGTTTATCGGAGAATACGATGATCCGGACTATGTGAAGAGTATCATCGAAAGCGTCGAGATCCGGCCTTTTGAGATCACGCTGAAAGGCATTGGCGCTTTCAGAGACTTGTGGTGGGTCGGCATCGAGCAAAGCACACCTCTCCAGGCCGTTGCAAGGAGACTCAGGCGGGCTCTTTCGGATGCAGACATACCATTTGACCGCAAAAAGTTCTCGCCGCATATCACTATAATAAGAAGAGCAGACGGCAGGCTCTCAGACGTGCCGGAAGAAGAGATCGCAGCGCATTTCGGCGTTTCTATGCGGGTAGATCATATCTCCCTCATGAGATCCGACCGCGGAAAGCACGGGATGATATACACAGAGTTATAGCAAGCGCCGGGAGCAGATCACGGGATATGAGTACGAGGTCGAAGCGTGCATGGAAGCCATCAGAAACGGACTGACAGAGTGCCCGCAAAAAAGGAAACTATATGATATACACAGACAAAACCAAAAAAGCGATGAAACTCGCATTCAAGGCTCACGAGGGACAGCTTGACAAGAGCGGCATCCCGTACATCCATCATCCGCTCCATCTTGCGGAGCAGATGCAGGATGAAGATGCGACCGCTGCGGCGCTGCTTCACGATGTGATAGAAGACACCGGCTATACATTCCGCGATCTGGAAGAGATGGACTTTGGCGATGCGGTAATGGACGCGCTCAGGCTTCTGACGCATGACGATTCTGTCCCGTATCTGGATTATGTAAGGGCGATCAAAGGCAACCGGATCGCAAGAGAGGTCAAACTTGCAGATCTTGCTCACAACAGCGACCTGACAAGGCTCGACCACGAGCCTTCGGAAGCAGACCTTGCCAGAGTCAGTAAATACAGACACGCTAAAGCGATCCTCATGGGTGAGGAACAGTAATATCTGAAAACAGGAACATGAAGAGGTATTGACAATGGGTAAAATTGACGAGTATCTGAACAAAGCCAAAAGTCTGGCAGAAGAAGCCGGTGAAGCAGCGAAGACCATCACCGGAGAAGCAGTCAGCAGAGCAAAGGATCTCTCTGATGAACACAGCAAGGTAAAAGAACTGACACAAAACGCCAGAGAGCAGTCTGTTTCTTTTGCACTCGGAGTAAAGGAAAAAGCGGAGGGGCTTTTTCAGGATGCAAGAGCCGTGAAGGAGATCAGACACGGCATCTCCGAGCTTGCCGCTCTGCCTGAATTCGAAGGCTCTATATTATACAGCATGGAGCTCGAGGCCATGACCAACGACCTGAACGCTCTTGTGCTTATCATCAATGACGGCAGGCTCGACGACGCTTCCGTTGTAGAAGAGATCAAAAAGGTCATGGGCAAGGTGCAGCCTTCAACTGATCCTCAGGCTGAGGAGACAGAAGAGATGCGTGCGATCGAAAAAGCCAAAGTGATCGCATACAGAGCATGCACAGGAGCTTTGGGGATCTGGGAGATACAGACGCAGAACCAGCCTCAGCCGGAGCA
>ONHU01000142.1 GCA_900317675.1 uncultured Eubacteriales bacterium | reverse complement strand
TCGTAGACATGAACCACAAGGCTATCGACGCCGGTGCTGACGCTCTCGTTAAGATCGACGTTCCTGCTGAGTGGGCTAACCCTGCTGCAGACGCTGAGAAGGCTCCTCTTGAAGGACCTGAAGCTCTTGTTAAGCAGGTCAAGAACATCCTGCTGCCAATCGACAACATGGATGGAGACAGCCTGCCAGTATCCGCATTCCTGCCACACGTTGACGGTGAGTGGGAACTCGGAGCTTCCGCTTACGAGAAGAGAGGCGTTGCGGTTATGGTTCCTGAGTGGGATTCCGCAAAGTGCGCACAGTGCAACAGATGCGCATTTGTATGCCCGCATGCTACTATCAGACCATATCTGCTCGACGAAGCTGAGATGGCAGCTGCTCCGGAAGGATTCAAGGCTGTTGATCACAAGCTGAGCAAGGGCGCATATAAGTATGGCCTCGCTATATCCCCGCTCGATTGTATGGGATGCGGAGTATGCGTAACAATCTGCCCAACCAAGTCGCTGACAATGAAGCCGCTTGAGGAGCAGCTCCCAGAGCAGAAGAACTTCGACTATGCTGTTAAGAGCGTATCTGTTAAGAAGGAATTCGCAGACAACAGCAACGTTATCAAGTCGCAGTTCAAGACTCCTCTCCTCGAGTTCTCGGGCTCCTGCGCAGGATGTGCTGAGACATCATATGCAAGACTTATCACACAGCTTTGCGGAGATCACACATTCATCTCCAACGCTACAGGATGCTCCTCCATCTGGGGCGGCCCTGGCGCAACAGCTCCTTACACAACAAACGCTGAAGGTCACGGACCTGCATGGTGCAACTCGCTGTTCGAAGACAATGCTGAGCACGGTCTCGGTATGAGAATGGCTATCAAGGCACGCAGAGCTAAGATCAAGGCTGACGTTGAAGAGCTCGTAGCTGCAGGCGTACCTGATGAGGTAAAGGCTGCTGCTGATGCATGGATCGAAGCATTCGACTGTGTCGATGGTTCGAAGGAGAAAGGCGAGGCTCTCGTTGCAGCACTCGAAGCTGCAGGAATCGGAGCTGACATCGTAGCACGTAAAGACCTCCTCGGCGAGAAGACAGTATGGATCTTCGGCGGAGACGGATGGGCTTACGATATCGGTTACGGCGGACTCGACCACGTACTCGCAAGCGGCGAGAACGTAAACGTAATGGTATTCGATACTGAGGTTTACTCCAACACAGGCGGACAGGCTTCCAAGGCTTCCAACATTGGTCAGGTAGCACAGTTCGCTGCAGCAGGTAAGGCAATCGAGAAGAAGTCGCTGTCTCAGATCGCTATGGCTTACGGTTATGTATACGTAGCTCAGGTAGCTATGGGTGCTGACATGAACCAGACTCTGAAGGCAATGAACGAAGCTATCGCTTACGACGGCCCATCCCTCATCATCGGCTACTCGCCATGCGAGATGCACTCCATCAAGGGCGGCATGGTTAACTGCCAGATGGAAATGAAGAAGGCTGTAGAGTGCGGTTACTGGAACCTCTTCAGATTCAACCCTGCTGCAAAGGCAGAGGGCAAGAACCCGTTCACACTGGACAGCAAGGTACCTGCAGGCGGATATCAGGAATTCCTGAAGAACGAAGCACGTTACAACAGACTGACCAGAGAGAATCCGGAAAGAGCAGAGAAGCTCTTCGCGGAGAACGAGGCAGCTGCAATGGCACGTTACGACAAGCTCGTCAAGTTCGTAGACTTCTACGCACCAGCAGAGTAATTGTCCGGAACGCGGCATAACGCAAAATAAGAGAGCCGGTCTTCGGACCGGCTCTTTCATTTTTAGCTGAGTTGTGGAATAATTAGGCAATGACAAAAGGAGAAAACGGGAGTGAACAGTAAAATCACCAACAAGCTGTTTTGCATATTACTGACTATTGCGCTGATCCTGCCGTGCTCCGCGGTGTCGTTTGCAGATGACGCGGGGGACGAAGATGTTTTGCGTGCATCGGATCTTGAAGAATACATTGAGGCTACGGATCCTGCGGACCCCGTTGCCGCGATGGACGATGAGATCTTCAGCACTTGCCGTCTCAAGGTGAAAAGAGAGCTCGATTCACTGGAAGGGGCTGTGGAAGGAGTCAGCTACCAGGGTGACACACTTCTCAGATTCGGATCTGTCGCTGAAACAAAGCGGGCATATGCCCGTCTATGCAGGGAATATGGTGAGGATAACGTTATTGTTGACATTCCTCTGTTTACGGTGGATTCTGTATCAAAGCCGGTGGGCTGGGGCACGGAATTCATGAATATCGGCAAAGAAATAGCGCGCCAGACTCAGAAGAACGGGCAGAATGCCCGCAAGGTCACGATAGCGGTAATTGATTCCGGCATTGACAGCTCACATGAGATTTTTGACGGGAGAGGGATCTCGCAGAAGTCAAAGGACTTTGTAAGCTCATCTATCGGTATTGCCGATGAAGATGGCCATGGTACTTCTGTAGCAGGGATAATATCCGAATCGGCGCCGGACAACGTGGAGCTGATGATACTCAAAACCTATACTGATGGAAGCAGAATCAGCGTTGAAGCTGTCGGACAGGCGGTCAGGTATGCTGCAGATAACAATGCGGACGTTATCAATCTGTCGATGTCTTCATCACCGAGTTTAGGCACGGCTAAATATTCCGAACTGGTCAAGTCCTCAGTAGCAGACATGGAGAACTCGCTTAGATATGCAATGGAAAAGGGAGTCATCATCTGTGCTTCATCCGGAAATGACGGAGGAAACATGGATGAATTGAATTCATATCCGGCAGTAAGCAGATATACACTGGCCGTGGGGGCGGTC
>ONHU01000145.1 GCA_900317675.1 uncultured Eubacteriales bacterium | reverse complement strand
TTAAATAAATAGAAAAGGAGAACTATTATGAATCTTGCATTTATAGGTATGGCTGCGGCTCTTGGTTTATCTGCTGCTGGTTCTGCATTCGGCGCTGGATTTGCCGGCATGTCCTCTGTAGGCGCTTGGAAGAAATGTTATGCTTCCGGAAAGCCTGCTCCGTTCATCATGATCGCTTTCACCGGTGCTCCTCTGACACAGACCATTTACGGCTTCCTGCTGATGAACTTCATCAACAGCGCAAACTGCGATCCGGGTATGGCTCTCGGTGTAGGTATCTTTGGTGGACTTGCCATCGGTATGTCAGCTCTCTTCCAGGGCAGATGTGCTGCTGCTGCATCTGATGCTCTTGGTGCAACAGGCAAAGGTACTGCAAACTACTTCATCGTTATCGGTATCGTAGAGACAGTAGCGCTCTTCACACTGGTATTCGGACTGCTGTTACTCAACAGCTAATCAGAGCGAAGATTTGATCTGATAAACAGATAAAAGACGGCCCTCTGAGCTGGATCATCAGATCCGGCGCAGAGGGCCGTTTTGCTGTTCGTTGATCTGCCGGGATGCCGGCATTCAGACGGCGCGGATAAAAGCGCTGGCCGTCCGGCGGTTATTCTTCAACACGCATGATGTTGTCTATGGACTTGATGACACCTTCCCTGCGAGCTTCCTCAAGCGCAGCAAGGAGCTCCGGCTTTTCAACTTTGAATACGATGAAGATCAGATCCGCAACAGCCTCGCCGTCTGAAATGTAAGGCGAATTCTGGCGAACCGTCTCGACGCTGATATTATGATCTCCGAATATCGTAGAGATCTTGCCGAGAATTCCTGCTCTTTCCGGAACCATCATCCTGATGCAGTATTTGCTGGTTCCCTCGCCAGCGAATTCGAGATCTGAGTCATAGCGGAGCTGAGGAACCAGATCATATGCAGAATCTTTTTCGAGCTTGCGCGCAACACCGATAACATCTCCGAGCACAGCGCTTCCTGTTGGGAGAGGACCGGCGCCGCGGCCGTAGAACATGAGATCGTCAACTGCATTGCCCGATACGAAAACAGCATTGAACTCATTGCTGACGGAAGCGAGCGGATGGGAAACAGGCAGAAGCACAGGCTCAACATTTCCGTATACCTTGCCGTCTACTTCCCGCGCGCTTGCAAGAAGCTTGATGCGGAATCCGGAGTCGGCAGCAAAGCGGATATCTTCTTTTGCCACAGACGTGATGCCCTGTGTAGGGATGACATCAGGAGCCGCGTCAACACCGAAAATAAGCGATATGAGGATCGAAAGCTTGTTAGCCGCATCAAGACCCTCTACGTCAGCTGTAGGGTCTGCTTCGGCAAATCCTTTGACCTGAGCGTCTTTGAGAGCGTCCTCATAGCTTTTGCCGTATTCACTCATCTGAGTAAGGATGTAGTTGGTAGTTCCGTTGAGGATACCATGTACACCTGTGAATCTGTTGGAGAGCAGGGCGGTCGTCAGAGAAGTCAGGATAGGGATCCCGCCGGCTACAGCCGCTTCAAATCTCAGGAGGACATGATTCTCCTGTGCGAGAGCTGCAAGCTTCTTTCCGTTAGCTGCAATGGCAGCCTTGTTGGCGGTGACGACACTCTTGCCGTTAGAGAGAGCTTTTGCCATATACTCAGTCGCAGGCTCTATACCTCCGATGAGCTCAACTACGATATCGATCTCCGGATCATTGAGGATCTCGTTGACGTCAGCTGTGTACTTCTCTGCAGGGATCTCAATTCCGCGGTCTTTTTCCGGGTGACGGTTGAGGATCTTAACTATCTCTATATCGAGGCCTGTTGTCTCAGCGATCTTATCATGATTCATCTCGAGAGCCTGATATGTGCCTCTCCCGACATTGCCGATGCCGAGCATTCCGACTTTGATTATCTTTTTCATATCATTCCTCCGCTGTGCTGATTGTTTCATCTGTGATTATTCAAATATTACAATTATCCGGGATAAAATTCCAGTAAGTGAGAAAAGTAACAGGGATAATTAGTCAAAAATCCCTGTTATCAGAAAAAATCTGACAACAGGGACTTGTTTCCGGTACCATCAGGAGGCTGAAATCTCTAACCTCGGGTCGCGAGGATCTCTTCGATGACAGGATCGAGAGCCTTTGAATCTATGCCATTGTAGTCTTCTGAGGCTCTTCTGAGGATAAGCTGGGCTGTTTCCATTCCGTAGATCCTCTCGGCGTCCAGAAGGAACTTGTCAAACTGCGGCTTGTCGAGGCGCCTTAGCTTGCTGCGGTCGATCTTGCCCGGAAGGATATAGAAAGAGCAATGCTCCGGCAGGCTGCTGCTGCGCTTCATGACTTTTTCTCTGTAGTCATTGTTTTCAGGATCTCCGAGACCGACGCCGCAAACAATGATCTTGCGGCCTTCAAGCCCGAAATTGCCGTAGTTCTGCCACATGATGTTGACATTGCTTATCTCGGCATCCCTGATAGCGCCGATATAGATAACATTGTGATAGAGGGACACATATCCGAGTGTCTGTCTTGAATATTCTATAGCGTCACATCCCAGACTGCTGATGAGCCATTTTGCATACTGTGTGCAGCTTCCGTATTTGCCGCTCGCGACAACTATGGTGTCAGGCCTGACTACCTCGCCGGCTTCTTCGCGTCTGCGCATGGCTGTTCTGTTGGTATTTCTTGCCATAAAGCGACTCCTCTCTACTGATGCTCATCGATATACTTCTGGCG
>ONHU01000171.1 GCA_900317675.1 uncultured Eubacteriales bacterium | reverse complement strand
GGGGTTTTCGCTGATGTTTCGCTCTTGGAGCATTGCTTCAGCACAAGCCGCCCGGCGAGTGCAAAGGAAAGGATTACGTTATAACCGAAAGCTGATATTACAACAACTGTAATAGCAGTTTTCCTCAAGGACGGTGTTGTTTCAGGAATAGGAGGTGCCTATGGAATTACAGATTCAAGACCTGGTTTCCTCTATCCGCAAAGAAGGGATAGAGGCGGCAAACACAGAGGCGGAATCTATTATTGCAGAAGCAAAAAAGAAAGCCGAATCTATCGTTGCCGGCGCAAAAGCTGAGGCGCAGCAGTTCAAGGATGCATCAGAGAAGGAGATCTCGATCCTCAGAGAAAGCGCTGCAGTCAGTGCTGAACAGGCAAAGAGAGATGCGGTTCTGGCATTCAAGTCAGAGATCCAGGAAGAGTTCGAGAAAATCCTTGCTGCAGACATCAGAAAGGAATTCTCCGGCGATTCTCTCGGCAAACTGATTCGCGCAGCTGTTGCCGGCGAAGATGTCGCTAATTATGCCGCAGAAGTATCTGATGTAAGCGCAGTTCTCAAGAGCGAGCTTGCAGAGGAAATCAAAAATGGGCTGGAAGTCAGACCAGGCAAGAACGTACAGAATGGATTCAGACTTGCTGCTAAGGACGGATCCGGTTATTTTGACTGTTCAGACGATGGAATCATGGAGATGCTGATGCCATACTTCAGAGATCTGGACTTCCAGTAAAGAAGGAGGCACAGTATGGCTTCATATTATTATCTGATTGCAAGCCTGCCTGAGCTAAGAGCAGACGGGGATATGCCTCTGACCTACAGCGAATTCCTGTCATGCTGCCAGTCAAACGTTAGTGAATCCGTTTATAAGCTTCTGGAGGATCTCACACTTTCTTCCACGGAAGGCCCTCTTGTCGAAGAGTGGGCACGCTATTACGGGATGCTGAAAAAAGAACTGAATTATCAGAGAAGCATGAATCTCGGAAAGAGCTATTCTTCTGCATATGATAAGGACGGCACGATCGCCCAGGTGGTGACAGCAGCCTTGTCAGCAAAGAATCCGCTGGAAGCAGAAAGAGTCCTGCTGGAAAGCGAATTTGAGAACCTCGATTCACTGGTTGGACTGCATATGTTCGATGATTATGTGCTGTTCGGCTATGCGATCAAGTTGAAACTGCTTGAGCGTCTGAGTTGTTTCGAACAGACGAAGGGCAAGGCTGAATTCAATTCCCTGTTCGAGGGAATACAGCAGCGCGTTTACAGTTTGTAACAGGAGTGCTATATGAAAACACAAACAGGATATGTATCCGGAGTCAACGGCAACCTTATTAAGGTAGACTTCGATGGCTCCGTTCGAAAGAATGAAGTAGGTTATATCCTCGTTGATGATAAGCGCCTTAAAGGTGAGGTAATCCGTATCAACAACGGGGAAGTAAGTATGCAGATCTACGAAATGACCAACGGCATCAAGGTCGGCGACCCGGTAGATTTCACCGGAGAGCTGATGAGCGTAGATCTGGGTCCGGGACTGCTGACACAGGTATTCGACGGTCTGCAGAACCCGCTGCCGAAACTGGCTGAGCAGTGCGGTTTCTTCCTGGACAGAGGAGTATATCTTGATGCGATCCCTGATCGTGACTGGGACTTTACACCGGTAGCTAAGGTCGGCGACCATGTTAAGGCCGGACCATGTTAAGGCCGGAAGCACGATCGGTACCGTACCGGAAGGACTTTTCACACACCGCATCATGGTTCCTTTCACACTGAGAGGAAATGACTGGGTAGTGAAGTCAGTCAACAAAGCCGGTTCATACAATGTAAGATCTACGATCGCAACGATCGAAAACGCAAAGGGCGAAACAAGAGACCTTACAATGGTATTCACACAGCCTATCAAGCAGGCAGTTAAATGCTACTCTGAGAAGCTGCGTCCTACCGAGCCGCTCGTAACAAAGATCCGCTGTATCGATTCCTTCCTTCCTGTAGCAAAGGGCGGAACATTCTGTACACCGGGACCTTTCGGAGCCGGCAAGACAGTACTTCAGCACATGCAGGCTAAGAACTCAGAGGCAGACGTCGTAATCGTAGCTGCCTGCGGAGAGCGTGCCGGCGAGGTAGTAGAAGTACTGAAAGAGTTCCCTGAACTGATCGACCCTAAGACAGGCCGTTCACTGATGGAAAGAACCATCATCATCTGCAACACATCGTCCATGCCGGTAGCTGCCCGTGAAGCTTC
>ONHU01000148.1 GCA_900317675.1 uncultured Eubacteriales bacterium | reverse complement strand
AGACTTTTCCGCCTCCTATTATATTAATATGGAAAGAGTTTACTATGCTAGCGAGAACGATAACATCATGGTTGATTCACTAACCGAAGTCACGGAATATGATAGTGATTGGCATGTATACTGGTTCGCGGTTAACTATCGATATATACATGATGACGGAGAAATGGGTTCTTTTAATACTAAATACTTCGCTGCAATCCCATGTAGTCACGGGATTCTTGAGATTGAAGCAACTAAATCTGCAGGGGAGAATTATGAAGAATACCCGCTTGAGGAGTTCCTGGAAGACTTATCAATCATCGAATTAGTTGAGTGACGCAAAGTGCAGGTTCCATAAGAAAATTGTCAGGAAATTTCTTGACAATTACAGGATTTGTTGTACAATAAAAGCCTATCTCAAAAGAAGCTTCTTATATTTGAGTAAATAAGGACAAATGGCCCGGACTGCGATAGCAGCAGTCTGTCCATGAGTCCTTTTTTTATTTCTTGGGCAGTTTTTGCAGATAATACAGCAGGTAGCACAGTGTAAAGAAAGTGAGGTGAGGTAGATGGGCAAGAGTTTTTTTGTGAAGTCCCCGGAGACGGGCGCATGTTATTGCGGCAGATGCGGTAAGAGGCAGCTTACAGACCTCTACAACATGCAGAAGCACGCACAGATATGCGATCCGCAGTTCAGTGGGAAGGATGAGGTTCTGGTTGTCGAGGAGGGACGCAGCTGGGGATATCTCCTTGAGAGCGCTCCCGGCGTATTGGCGCTGTCCATCTGCGCACCGTTCCTGACCCGGATCCGCGGGTTTAAGGACCGTTTCAGCGGAATGGAGTGGATACCGGTCTTTGTCGCTGAATTTGCTGCGGGAATGAAGAACTCCAGGATTCTCAGCAATGATACAGGATATGATATGGAAGTTTTGCTGTCTTTGATCAGGGCGGGCCGCATCATTCCGATCAGGTCAGTGCGAGACAGCGAAGTGATCCGGCAGGTGTTCCCCTGCATTGATATCTACAGCCTGCAGATGTTCGCACATATATATAAGTGCAAGGGTTTTACTGCGGATAAGCCTATCAAACCGGGGACAGAAAGCTAGCTATTCGAGAAAACGCCCGGCAGCAAGGGGTGGAAGGAACTGGAGAAACATCTGACACCGAAGCCCGGCAAAATACCGATCTACGCAGCTGTATATAAGCACAGAAATGATTCGTATATCCTGCAGGTGGTACTTAAGAAGAGACAGGAGGAGACCGTTTTTCTCTTTACGAGAGGATACTGCAGTTGCAGCCGCGAGGTAGATCTGAATGAGATCTTCCGGCAGCAGTATTATCTGGTGGGGAATGCGATGAAGGCCGTCGAGGCGTTCGACAAGGTGTATCCGGAATATCATCCGGCGATGGCAGCAGGCTCATTCAGGCCAAGGCGTTCGCTAACCGCAGACTGCCGGGGAAAGCGCAGAGGTTCGTAGCCAAGTGGTGCAGATCTAAGAGGATCAGGATCGATACCCGGGATATCACAGAAAAGCCTTATGGGATAGTATAGAACTACAAAGTTTCCGCCAGTCGCAGCCCGGGCAGCAGGATGCGAGAAGGTCCTCTGTGATGCGAAGGGCTTCAGGAATGCCTTCCAGCACCGGTAGAGGATCCTGACCGCTTTGCAGCGGAACCAGTTTTTCCATCACCGATCTGTCAAACAGGGCCGGTTTTTTAGAAGTACATTGTTCCTCCACGCAGTTGGGACAGTGTGCGCATAAGTCATCCGCGCCGTTTACAAGAATGATCGGCGTGCAGGGATCGGTGGACAGCTGTCTTTTGACAATGGTCATGTGTTCGACGAATTCTTTGCTGTAGCCGCGGCCGACAAAGGTCTGGAGGCAGAGGAGATGATGAGGGCGAAGATGCAGGGCGGAAGCAGTGTTGTTCATTGCGGATTCCTCGCATAGGAAATATAACGATATTAAAGTGTGACATTACAGTTTGTTATAAAAAGCCCTTCAGTAGTGGAATTACCACTAGAGAAGGGCTTTTATTCACATGCAGTTCAAACGGCTGATACAATGATGACTGATTAAAGTGTCTCGGGGGAGAGCAGCCTCCTGCATATGATCTTAAACAGCGCCCTGGCTCGCAGGGACGGCTTTCTTGAGCGCGACCTCGATGGGAGGGGCGACGAGCATCACTGCGACGATCTTGATGAGATCACCGGGCAGGAAAGGGAAGACGCAGGCAGCCAGAGAGGCAGCGAGGGTCATCTTGGTCTGGACCATAAACCATGCAGTTCCGAAAGTGTAGAGGACTGCTGTGGCGAGGACCATGGAAACGAACATTACGGCGTATTTGCGCGCGCCGGATTCGTTTCTGCCGAATTTATGATAGAGAAGGCCGGCAAAGAAGGCCATGGGGATGTAGCCGATGATGTAGCCGCCTGTAACGCCAAGGGTGATGCCGATGCCGCCTGTCCAGCCGGCAAAGACAGGAACTCCAACGCTGCCGAGCAGTACGTAGATGAGCTGGCTGAGACCGCCGAGCTTTGCGCCGAGGAGGATCCCTGAGAGGAGGACCGCAAAGGTGGCGAGGGATATCGGGACTTCTCCTGCCAGAGGCACGGAGAGAGGGGCCAGTGTGCAG
>ONHU01000149.1 GCA_900317675.1 uncultured Eubacteriales bacterium | reverse complement strand
AGCCAACTACAGATATGCGAAGAGCGGTTATGTCAGATGGAAACTGTCGGCGGTCTGCGCGGCAGCTGCTCTGTGCGGAGGATCCATAGGGGCTAAGCTTTCTCTGATGCTCAATGACCGGTATTTCAAGATCCTTATGCTGATCATACTGCCGGTCACCGCGTTTATAGTCCTGAAAGGGCATGTTCTGTCAGATGACAGAGAAGAACGGAGCTTTAAACGGACCTCTCTGATCGCATGCATCGTAGCAGTGACCGTCGGCGCGTATGACGGTTTCTACGGACCCGGATCAGGGACATTTATGCTGCTTCTTCTTGCCTGTCATCGCTGACCGTTTACCTGATCAACGGCCAGGTAATGATTCTGCTCGGTCTCGCCGCAGGCCTGACCAGTATGACAGGAGCCTGGATAGGCACCAGATTCTTTGACAAAGGCGGCGCGAAAGCGGTCAAACCGGTCATCATCGCAGTCATAGTCATCTTCTTCATCAAGATCATCACCGAACTGATCGCTTGAGCCGGAAGAGGATACAGTAATGAAACAAATGAAAAAGGAGTTCGTAATGAACTCCTTTTTGGTTGGCTCGTATTGATTCGCCCGCCAGCAACTGAGATTATCTCTTGCTGAACTGGGAAGCTCTTCTTGCCTTCTTGAGACCAGGCTTTTTACGCTCTTTCATTCTTGGGTCTCTTGTAAGGAAGCCTGCTGCCTTGAGCATTGGTCTGTAAGCCTCAGCGTCAACCTCGCACAGTGCTCTTGAGATACCGTGTCTGAGTGCGCCTGCCTGACCTGTGAAGCCGCCGCCGTTAACTGTAGCGATGACATCGAAGCTGCCCATGGTTCCTGTGAGCTCGAGAGGTCTCTTAACTTCGTTCTTGACGATGTCCTTCTCGCCAAAATAAGTGTCGATGTCTCTCTTGTTGATGATGATATTTCCAGCACCCGGGAGAAGTCTTACTCTGGCTACGGATGACTTTCTTCTGCCTGTTGCCTGATACATAGTCTTTGCCATTTCTTAATCCTCCTTTCCTAGAAATTCCATACTTCCGGCTAGAAATTCCATACTTCCGGCTTCTGAGCTGCATGTGGATGCTCAGGGCCTGCATAAACCTTCAGCTTCTTGAACATCTGACGTCCGAGCTTGCCCTTTGGCATGCTACCTTCTCAGCGTTGATAACGATGACGTAGTCACCTGTATCGATGTGAGGAGTGTAAGTCGGCTTCTTCTTGCCTCTCAGGATCATAGCTGCTTCAACTGCGAGCTTTCCGAGAGTCTTGCCTTCTGCATCGATAACGTACCACTTGCGGTCGATATCGGATGGCTTAGCGATGTAAGACTTCATTTTCTGTTTTCCTTTCTACCTACTTGATTCCATGCACTCGCGATGCTTTCCGGTACACTGCTGCGTCAGACACCTGCTTCGCGTCCGTAGCGGCATCATGAGAAGTGATGAAACTTGTTCGGTCCGCCTACTCGGTACTAATACTGTTTCGGCATGACTAGTAAATAATTATTAGCTGTGAAGCTGCCGGCAAAAGTGCCTGCTTCACTGCCGCATTCCGTACGAGGGAGCGCGGCGCAGTTGTCTGAACGCCTCTTGGCGCAGACACTTGAATAGTATATTAGCGATAGGTCGGTAAGTCAAGCAAAAAAGCAGCAAAAAGCCCTTGAAATCACAGTTTTTTCTTGAAGTCCGGCCTTTCGTGCCGTATTATTGTAAAGCAGCTGCCGGGGATACCTTACCCTTCATCTGCATCGTTGTGCAACAGAGTGATGCTCAGGTGTACTTGCAGCAAGGGCAGGCTGCATTATTCTTGAAACAGAGATTTAGGGAGATAGGAAATGAAACAGTTACAGGTACTGAATGAGATACCGGAAATACAGCAGACGAAGAGATTCAAAGGTAACAATCTTATATGGATCATCATCCTTGTGATCGCTCTTTATATGTTCTTTGCGGCATTTTTACAGATGGGGTTGAGCGCCGCTGTTCTCAGAGCGTATGACTGGTCACCTGCTATGTATTTCATACTCGAGTATTACACCGGAGTGATCTGGGATATCGTCGCTCTGGCACTGATAATACTGATCGTAAAGAAGAACAGATTCATCGGAAGATCCTTCCTGCCGGCACGCAGAGAGCGCAGATTCAGGATCAGGGTCATTGAAGACACTTATATTGCTTCTAATGACAATACTGTCAGAATGCTTCTGCTCGGAATATTGCTTGGTTTCATCACCAATTTCTTCTGTATCGCATGCGCACTTCTTCATGGAGATATCAAACTGTATTTTGACTTCAGCGCGTCACAGATCCCTGTGCTGATCTTCGCGCTCATCTCGGTATTCATCCAGAGTACGGGCGAAGAGCTTTGGACAAGGGGATTTATGTATGAAAGGATCGTGATCCACTATCCGATATGGGTCGCAGTTGCTGTAAACGGAGTATTCTTCGGCCTGATGCACTGCTTCAATCCGGGCGTCAGTGTCATGGCAGTTACCGGAATAGCGATATGCGGCATCTCATATTCTCTCGTGCGCTGGTATACAGGAAGCATATGGGTCACGATGGGCATCCATACTATGTGGAATTTCACCCAGAATTTCATCTTCGGTCTGCCTAACAGCGGACTCGTATCCGAGATGTCAATATTCCACCTTGATGCTGCGACCGGCATCAGCAACCTTATATATGATTATGCTTTCGGCGTTGAGGCAGCGGTTCCTGCGCTTCTTGCTGACGGCATTCTCGGTGTTGCGGTGATCCTCCTTGCGAAAAGGGACGGAAGACTCGGAGAACTCCTGATGAGCTATGAGAAGATTGCGGCAAAACAGAAAGCCGCTGAAGAAAAGACCGGTGCTGAATATACTGAAGCGCCGGCTGACATAACCGGAACACCTGAAGAGCAGAACTGATATATATGGCAGACCGTACTAAGGGCAATATTGCCCTGTTACTTACAGCATTGGTATGGGGGTCAGGCTTCGTCGCCCAGAGACTGGGCAATGAGATCCTGCCTCCTATGGCATTCAACTCTATACGCCAGATCATGGCGGGATTCGTCCTCCTGCCGGTACTGGCAATGAGCCTGCGAAACAGCGGATATCTTTCCAGAGAGAAAGCATCCCTGTCGCAGCTATCATACCGCAGACGCAAGGCGCTGATTGGCGGTCTTGTATGCGGATTCTTCATGCTGGTCGGAAGCATGACGCAGCAGATAGGACTTGTGACGATCGAAGCAGGCAAGTCAGGCTTTATTTCTTCTATATATATAGTCTTCGTACCGCTCTTCAGTGTGATACTCGGAGGCAGGGTCAGGAAGAGATCAATCTTCTGTATCATAATGGCTATCGTAGGTTTCGGAGTCATGAGTCTGAGCGGAGGGCTCGGAACTGTTAAGGCGGGTGACTGGATCACACTTCTCAGCGCAGCCTGTTTTGCGGCTCAGATAGTAGCTGTCAATCACTTCCTCGACAGAAACAACGACATACTGCTTTCGGTGATCCAGATGTTTTTCTGCGGGATCGTCGGCATCATCATCGCTCTGATCCTGGAACATCCGGATATAGGAGCAGTCATAGAAGGACTTCCGCTGCTTCTGTACATGACATTCTTCCCGACGGCTGCAGG
>ONHU01000151.1 GCA_900317675.1 uncultured Eubacteriales bacterium | reverse complement strand
TTGCTAACACAGCTTTCGCATATCTGCCCGTTATCGTCGCAGTTTCCGCAGCTCGTGTATTCGGCGGCAACATCTTCCTCGGCGCGGTCATCGGTCTTCTGATGATCCACTCCGCTTTCCTCAACGGCTGGAACGTCGCCAATACAGATGCGATCAACAGCTTCTTCGGTGTTACGGACGGTGTAATTCCGAAATGGCACCTGATCGGCAACCTTGTTACCATCAAGAGAGTTGGTTATCAGGGACACGTTATCCCGGTCATCATCGCAGTCCTTCTCATGAGTAAGGTTGAGAAATGGCTGCATAAGCATGTTCCGGAGATGCTCGACCTGTTCGTAACTCCTCTGACCACTGTATTTGTAACTGCTTTCTTCACCCTTTGGATCATCGGCCCCATCTTCTCAACTGCTGAGACATACGTTCTTGCATTTGCTAAGGTTCTGGTCCGCAATCCTTTCGGTGCAGGTATCATGGGCGCGATCTATCCCTGGACTGTTGTCATGGGTCTTCACCACATGTACAACGTTATCGAGGCCGGTATGCTGGCTGAGACAGGACTCAACACCTGGATGCCCATCGCATCCGCAGCTAACTTCGCGCAGTTCGGCGCCTGCTTGGCTGTAGGTCTCAAGGCTCACAACCAGAAGACAAAGTCTGTTGCTATCCCCGCTTCTATGTCCGCAGCTCTTGGTATCACAGAGCCCGCTATCTTCGGTGTTAACATGCGCTTCTTCAAGCCCTTCATCGCAGGTATGATCGGCGGCGCTGTCGGTTCCCTCGTAGCAGCATTCATGGGCATCGGTGCAACTGCATACGGTGTTACAGGTATCCCCGGATATCTGACCATCAATAATATCTTCCTTTACACCATCATCCTTGCGATCTCCGGTGGTCTTGCATTCTTCCTGACAGGCATTCTTTGGAAAGAGGATGCTCCCAAGAAGGCAGCAGCTCCTGCTCCCACAGTAGCAGCTCCCACAAATGCGATCATCAGCTGCAACGCAGGCAAGGTTATCGCTCCTGCAGTTGGTACTGTTGTAGCTCAGGCTGACATTCCGGATGACACATTCGCTTCCGGCGTTCTCGGCGAAGGCGTAGGCATTAACCCCACTGAGGGCGTTGTATTTGCTCCTTTCGACGGCGAGATCACATCCGTTGCTGATTCCAAGCACGCGATTGGCCTCTCCAATGCAGCCGGCATGGAAGTCCTGATCCACGTTGGCGTTGACACCGTTGCTATGAACGGCGAAGGCTTCGACGACAAGGTTAAGGAAGGCGACCAGGTCAAGGCCGGCCAGGTCATCATGACATTCGACCGCGACGCCATCAAGAAGGCTAATCATCCTGATTGCGTAGTCGTTCTGCTGACCAACTCCGATGACTTCACAGACGTGAAGCTCGGCGCAGATGCTCAGTAATTGTCAAGTAGTATACATTTGTATATTTTGACCTAAATTATGAATTGCCCCCATCTAAAATTCGGAAAAATTTAGATGGGGGCTATTTTCATATAGCAATTTTGTAGTATAATGTGTTTAGTTATCCGATGTCTGCTCGGCGGATTTCGGGAAAAGAATACAAAGCGAAAAGGAGAAACGCCATGAAAGAAATTACCTTTACTGTAACTGATCCGCTCGGAATCCACGCTCGTCCCGCCGGAATCCTCGTTAAAGAGGCTAAGAAGTATGCTTCCAAGATCACTGTTTGGAAGGGCGACAAGAGCTGTGATATGAGAAAGCTCCTTGCACTCATGGGAATGGCTGTAAAGCAGGGCGACACCATCACCGTTAACGTAGAGGGTGACGACGAAGATGCTTGCGCTGCAGCAATCGAGAAATTCCTGAAAGAGAACTTCTAATTCTGACGAATTTACAGGGTGTGGCTGTTCGGGAAGTGCCGGACAGCCACTTTTTCATTAAACAAGGAGGGTACACATTATGGTAGTTGCAACCGGCAAGAGCATCCTTAACGGAATTGCTATTGGCAAGATCAAGATCTACAAGGCTCCCGTCTATGATATCAATATGAGCCAGATCGACGATGTTGAAGCAGAGGTCGCTCGTTTTGATGCTGCAGTAGCTAAGGCTATCACACAGCAGGGCATTCTCTATGAGAAAGCCAAGAAGGACGCAGGCGAAGAGAGCGCAGGCATCTTCGAGGCACATCAGCTGATGCTCGAAGACGAAGATCTTCAGGATGCTGCAAAAGAGATCATCACAGGCCAGAAGAGAAGCGCAGAGTATGCGACCAAGACCGCATTTGACGAGTATGCGCAGATGTTCGCTGAGATGGATGATCCTTACATGAAGGCCAGAAGCGCTGACCTTCTCGACGTTGAGACCGACGTTCTCGACTTCCTGATGGGCAAT
>ONHU01000153.1 GCA_900317675.1 uncultured Eubacteriales bacterium | reverse complement strand
ATTGAGGTCATCAGGATTGATGATCGTCTGCATGCTTGCGCGGTTCAGTGTACCATCCTCATTAACAGCAACCTTGCCGGAGGTATCAGGAACCTGCTTAACTGTTACCATTATTTTCATTGTCCTTACCTCCCCTATTACTTAAGCAGACTGTTTGCGATAACGAGCTGCTGGATCTGTGTTGTTCCTTCGAAGATCGAGAGGATACGGGCATCTCTGTAGAGTCTCTCTACTTTGTACTCCTGGATATATCCGTATCCGCCGTGGATCTGGACTGCCTTGTAAGCGCATCTGTTAGCAGCCTCTGCAGCGAAGAACTTCGCCTTTGAGCATGCAACACCTGCCTCAGGGTCATTTGCGTCCTTGAGGATAGCAGCGTGATATGTCATCTGACGTGCAGCCTCTACATCAGCAGCCATCTCAGCGATCATGAAACTGATTCCCTGGAAGTCAGCGATCCTGCGTCCGAACTGTTTTCTTTCTTTTGCATACTTGACTGCTTCGTCGAGAGCGCACTGTGCAACACCTACTGACATTGCAGCTACTCCGAGACGTCCGCCGTCAAGAGTCTTCATAGCGTACTGGAAACCCTTGTGGAGAGGTCCGATCAGGCATTCCTTGCCGACTACTACGTCTTCGAATACTACGTCGCTTGTCGGATAACCCTTGATACCCATCTTCTTCTCATCAGCACCCAGAGAAACTCCAGGAAGATGCATGTCTACGATAAACATCGAGATGCCTCTTGATCCCTTCTGCTTGAGATCTGTCTTAGCAAAGATGATGATCCAGTCTGCCATCGGAGCGCCGGAGATGAAGCACTTACGGCCGTTGATGACATATCCTTCTCCGTCTGCAGTCGGAACTGCGGTAGTTGTTGTTCCGCCTGCGTCAGAACCTGCGCCAGGCTCTGTAAGACCGAATACGAGGATCTTTTCTCCCTTTGCTACAGGAGGCAGATACTGCTTTTTCTGCTCTTCGCTTCCTGCAAGAAGCAGCGGGCCTCCGCCGAGAGAGTTGGATGTGTTGGCATAGATCGAAAGAACGAGATTCTGGCGGGAAAGCTCTTCATTCATGATGACGTATGACAGATAGTCTCCGCCTGCTCCGCCGTATTCTACCGGGATCTTGACTCCCATGAATCCGTACTTTGCCATCTTGTTGTGGATATCCCAGTTGAATTCACCGGTAGTATCCAGTTCTTCCTGCAGCTCTTTTGTGAACTCTGTCTCAGCGAACTGACGGAAGAGTTTCTGCTGCATGGCATGTTTCTTGTCAAGAATCATATATTTCCTCCTTGATAATAATTGATGCGTTTATCTATCTTATTGTGGAATCTCGTGGCTGCTCTGGCCTTCTGTCAGGATCTCAAAGATCGAGTCGACGCCGCAGCGTGCCATGGATTCTGCAGCCTCCTCAGTGAAGAAAGCCATATGAGGAGTATGTACGAAATTGATGAATGAACGGAGATACTTGAGTTTGAACCAAGGCATTCCTTCTGTCTTTACGATATCCTCATTGTGCGGTATGTGAATGATTCCGGTCTCGCCAGGGAATGCATCCATGAACATTCCGCCGATTTTCTCTGTCTCCATGCCCCAGATGATGTCATCGATATTGACAAGTTCTCCGCGGGCATTGTTGATGATGATGACTCCGTCCTTCATCTTCATGAGAGCATCCTTGTTGATCATACCGGTTGTACTCGGCAGAAGCGGAGTATGGATGGTGATAACATCAGACTCTTTGTACAGAGTATCGAGGTCAACATACTCAGCATACTCTCTGACTGCATCATTCTGGTACACATCATAAGCGAGTATCCTGCATCCGAAGCTTGAAAGGATCCTGCATACTGTGAATCCGATCTTGCCTGTTCCCATGACGCCGATTGTCAGTGAGCGGAGCTCTCTTCCCATCTTGCCCTTGAGTGTAAAATCGTTGTCATCTGTGTTGTACATAGCTTTTTTGAACTTTCTGACAGCGATCAGGATGGACATGACGGTGTATTCCGCGACTCCGTTAGGAGCGTATGATCCGTTGCAGAGCTTGAATCCGAGCTTGCGGGCATATTCAACATTCATGTGGTTGTAGCCGACGCATCTCGATGCAAGAACCTTGACTCCGTATCCCTTCAGGACATCAAGAACCTCATTGCAGTAGTCAGACTGTCCGAGAGTCGTAACGCCGTCGCTTCCCTCTGCCATACCTACGGTTGAAGCATCGAGGTTAGCCGGTGTCAATTACCGGTTTTTCATCCGGTCTTACTTCGTAAGCAGCGATTTTCATTTTAATTATTCCTCCGTTATTAGTTCCCCCTGAATATGAAATCTGTCCCGTTTGACATTAATCTCTGAGAGCAGGATCCATGGATGTAACTGCTCCGTCTGCGAGCATTCTGGAAATCTCTTCATCAGTATATCCATACTGTCCGAGAATCTCTTCGGTATGCTCAGCAAGATAAGGTCCTCTGTTGTAATCCGGCAGACCGTTTTCCTTGAACATGACAGGAGGTCTTACAAGAGTTCTCTTGTTGCCGTTGCTGTACTCCATCTCATAGAAGATGTCCGATGCCCATGCCTGCTTGTCCTCAAGCAGT
Source organism: uncultured Eubacteriales bacterium (assembly GCA_900317675.1). Lineage (GTDB taxonomy): Bacteria > Bacillota > Clostridia > Peptostreptococcales > Anaerovoracaceae > Crickella. The sequence continues at coordinate 80 of ONHU01000153.1, read as the reverse complement.
GTATCCCAGTTCTGGGCTACTGCGTAAGGGATATCTGCAGCGTCGAGCAGCTTGCACCACTCAGCGCAGTCCTTTGTGAG
>ONHU01000154.1 GCA_900317675.1 uncultured Eubacteriales bacterium | reverse complement strand
TATCCGCATATGAGTGTATACAAGAATATGGCTTTTGCTCTGGAACTTGCCAAGACACCTAAGGATGAGATCGACCGCAAGGTCAGAGAGGCTGCATCAATTCTCGGTCTGGAGCCTTATCTTGAAAGAAAGCCTAAGGCTCTCTCCGGAGGACAGCGCCAGAGAGTAGCGCTCGGGAGAGCTATGGTAAGAAATCCTGAGGTATTCCTCCTCGATGAGCCGCTCTCAAATCTCGATGCCAAGCTCAGAACAGAGATGAGGAGCCAGATCAGCAAACTGCACAAGCAGCTGGGAACTACATTTGTATATGTAACTCATGACCAGACTGAAGCCATGACAATGGGAGACAGGATATGTGTCATGAAGGACGGTATTATACAGCAGTATGACACACCGCAGAATCTGTATGATTATCCTGACAATCTCTTCGTGGCAGGATTTATCGGATCGCCTCAGATGAACTTCATCGATGCAACAGTCGAGAAGGCAGGAGATGGCTTCTCACTCTGCTTCGGCGAAGCAAGGATCCACTCAGACAAGAAGGAACTTGAGCCATATGTCGGCAAAACAGTCGTAGTTGGTATCAGACCTGAAGACTTCCATGCTGAGAAACAGTTCTTCTCTGAGGGCAATGTTATTGATGCATATATTGACCTTGATGAGATGATGGGATCAGAATCATATCTGTACATCAACTATGCCGGTCAGAAGATGATAACAAGAGTACCTGCAAGATATGCCAGAAAAGCGGATGAGAACATCAGCCTGGCAATAGATCTGGACAAGGTACATGTCTTCGATAAGGATACGGAGAAGGCTGTCTGCCACTAATATAACTGAAAGAAGGAAAGTGATTTGAGAAAGAGCGGAGTTCTATTACATATATCATCACTTGCATCTCCGCATGGCATAGGGACGCTTGGAAAAGAAGCCGGAGAGTTTATAGACTTTCTTGCTGCTGCCGGCCAGAGCTACTGGCAGATACTTCCTGTTTGCCCTACGGGATACGGAGACTCGCCGTATCAGTCCTTCTCATCATTTGCCGGTAACCCGTATTTTATCGACCTTGATGAGCTGGCAGAAGAGGGACTGCTGGAACATGAGGAATATGCGAACCTCGACTGGGGAAGTGACCCAGCAAAAGTTGATTTCGGAAAGCTGAATGAGCACAGAATTAGTATTCTGCAGCTTGCGGCAGAGAGGCTGCTGGCCGATGAGCCTGAGTCTTTTCGCAGATTCTGTTCAGAGAATGCCTTCTGGCTTGATGAGTACGCTCTGTTCATGTCAGTCAAACAGAGTTTTGGAGGCATCTCGTGGACCGACTGGGATGATCCTTACAGAAACCATGACGAAGAGCTGCTTGCCCGGTTTTCACTTGAACACGGTTCTGCAATCAGCGAATGGAAGGCCATACAGTACATGTTCTTCAGACAGTGGAAGACTCTGAGAACTTATGCTGAGCAGAAGGGTATAAGAATTATAGGTGACATGCCTATTTATGTATCCATGGACAGCGCTGATGTCTGGGCGCACCCTGAGATGTTCCAGCTGGACGGAGAGCGGAGGCCTGTCGAGGTCTCAGGCTGCCCGCCGGATGGTTTCTCGGATAAAGGCCAGATGTGGGGCAATCCTCTCTTTGACTGGGAAGGCATGAAAAAAGACGGCTATTCCTGGTGGAACCGGAGAATAGAATATCTGACCGGGATCTATCATGTACTGAGGATAGATCACTTCAGAGGGTTTGAATCCTATTATGCGATCCCATATGGTGCAGATGATGCGAGCAAGGGGTGCTGGCGCAAAGGGCCCGGGATAGATTTCTTCAGGACGGTAGAGTCTGCGATCGGTAAAAAAGATATCATTGCCGAGGACCTTGGATTTGTAACTCCTGATGTAGCTGAGCTGCTGAAGGAAACAGGATATCCCGGCATGAAGGTACTCGAGATGGCCTTCGACAAGAGAGACCCTCAGGGCAGTCTGTATTTGCCGGAAAACTATTATGAGAACTGTGTTGCATATCTCGGAACCCATGATAATGAACCTGCAATCGGCTGGATAATGACTGCAGATCGTGAAGATACCGCTGAAGCCATCAGATACCTTGGGCTTAATGATCCTGATAACTACAACTGGGATATGATGAGGTCCATATGGAAGTCTGATGCCGGGCTTACAGTCGTGCAGGCGCAGGATATTCTGGGACTTGGAACAGAGTCAAGAATGAATACGCCATCGGTGCCTGCAGGTAACTGGCAATGGAGATCACTGCCGGGAAGCTTCAATGAAGAGCTGGCGTCTAAGCT
>ONHU01000156.1 GCA_900317675.1 uncultured Eubacteriales bacterium | reverse complement strand
TGCTGCCCGGCCTTCGGCCAGCGTACTGTCACTTGACTCCGTTCCCGCTCCCTGCGTTTGTTGAAGTGTATCGTAGATTCGAGAGGTATCATGCTGCGAAAAGATATGACTCATGCTTTTCCATTGGAGTAAGTACTCCAAATCGACGCTGGTATCTCTCGTTATTGTAGTAGTAAATGTAGTTTTCAATCATTGCCATGAGTTCTTCACGGCTGTTGAAGCGCTTACCGTAATACCGTTCTCTCTTCAGGATTCCCCAGAAGCCTTCCATCGGACCATTGTCGATGCACTTGGCAACTCGGGACATGCTTTGTGTCATTCCGACAGCTTCAAGCTTACTGTGAAATGTCCTGCTAGTATATTGGTAGCCTCTGTCACTGTGACAAAGAGGAGTGGCTCCCGGATTTGCAGCTATAGCCTGATCGAACGTATCGAAGACGAGAAGATTGTCATTGTTGTTACCAATCGAGTAAGAGACTATCCGTCTGTCGTATAGATCAAGGATCGCACTAAGATAGATCTTATGCTTCTCCTTGTCTTCGTCATACCACTTGAATTCAGTAACATCGGTGAGCCATTTCTCGTTTGGTTTATCTGCTGTGAACTCTCTGTTCAAGATGTTTTCTGCAATGAACTGCGGATTATCTGCCTGGCGTGTGCATCCGAGGTTTCTGTACTTGATCGTAGATTTAATATCTTTGGCTCTGCATATCCGCAGTGCTCGCTTGTCGTTTATCTTGATGCCATGTTTACGGAGCAGGTCATCATTGATCCGCCGATAGCCCTTGGATGGATCCTTCAGATGGATCTCCTCCATTTTTTCGGCGATGAGCGTGTTCTGTCTGACTCTTTCGCCAACATCACCTCGTAACCACTTGTAGTATGCTGACCTTGAAACATGCAGAATAACACAACACGACTCTATCGGATATCCTTTGGTTTCATTACAGTATTTGATCGAGCTGTAGAGATGGGACTGCCTTACTTGCGAAAGAGTTCTTCTCTCTCCAGCTCGTTCAATTTTTTTAACAGATCACGCTCCATTTCTGTCATATACAGCTGGTGCTTCAGTTTTTCGATCTCGATCTGGAGCTTTTCAACTTCACTGCGAGGCTCCTGATCCACCTTGCGTTTACCACGGCGATCTTCAAGACCAGATTCACCAAGCTCCTTGTAACGCTGGACCCAACCATACACCTGTTGGTAGCTGACGTTATGCTTGATGGCCATCTCTCCATAGTTGCAGCCATTGGCGATACAGTCCTTTACAATCTGGATGCGTTCTTCTTTTGTGGTGCTTCTTGAGGTTTTCATACGGCTTCCTCCTGACATCTTGTGTGAGAAGTCCTCGCCGTTATTATACATCTTTATCCACTCTTCCAAACGGGAACACGATCGAATCCCATATTTTGCAGCTACAACGATCGGTGAGCTGTGCTCATTTATACATTCAAGCACTGCCCTTAATCTAAAGTCTTCAGAATACACACGGTTCTTTTCTACTGGAAAAAAGCCATATTCTCCTTGAAACCTATATATGGTAACCCACTTGTGAATAGTTGCAGAGCTTGTACCAACTTCTTTTGCTGCAGATCGCAGACTTAATGATCCTTCTATGCATCGTCGTGCGACACTTATTTTAAATTCAGGACTATATTTCGTTTTGTGTGACATAAAAGCTCCCTTCATGATTAACAGTGATTTTCTTTTTCACTGTCTCTCATAAAGGGAGCGTATCAGCGGTCATCTGATTCCCTCGTTTTCAATTTCAAGTTGATTATTCTTTATTGGATCCGGCTGGATCAGTCATCATATACGCTGTCGATATCGTACTCAAGGATCCTTCCGTCACTGATCCTGACATCATATTCGTATTTCTGAGTTCCGTGAACGAAGTGGATATCATATTTCATAACACCATCATCCATGTCTTTCTCGACCTTGGTGAATCTGACATCGGATTCTTTGAATCCGGCATGCTTAGCTGCAATCTGTTTTGCCTGAGCTTCGTTGATCTGCTTCGTTGCTTGTGCAGCCGTCTTAGTGTTTGCAACTTGAACTACCTGCTTTTGTGCTATGGAATCTGTGGCGGCGAAAGTCTGTGTGCCGCATCCTACCATAACCATCAGTGTAAGCACTGCTATCATAACTACTAACATCTTTTTCATTTCCAATTCCTCCTGTATTGCTAATTGTTTCTGGATAGTTTTTTGTTTGATCCTGACCTGCATGCTGACGG
>ONHU01000158.1 GCA_900317675.1 uncultured Eubacteriales bacterium | reverse complement strand
CGGAGATGTTGTTCTTCTTGAGAACACCCGCTACAGAAAAGAAGAGACCAAGAACGGAGAGGCTTTCTCCAAGGAACTCGCTTCTCTGGCAGAAGTATTTGTTAATGATGCTTTCGGTACCGCTCACAGAGCACACTGCTCCAACGTCGGCGTTACTGAGTATCTGAGCCCCTGCGCAGTCGGCTATCTGATGCAGAAAGAGATCGACTTCCTGGGCAAGGCAGTTGAAGATCCGGTACGACCTTTCGTAGCGATCCTCGGCGGCGCCAAGGTTGCTGACAAGCTCAACGTCATCAACAACCTGATCGAGAAGTGCGACACCCTCATCATCGGCGGCGGCATGGCTTACACATTCCTGAAGGCCAAGGGCTATGAGATCGGCAAGTCCCTCGTTGACGAGACCAAGATCGACTACTGCGCAGAGATGATCAAGAAAGCTGCAGACCTCGGCAAGCAGCTCCTTCTTCCCGTTGACACAGTAGTTACAGATCACTTCCCGGATCCGATCGACGCTGAGATCGAAGTTGAGGTCGTTGACGCTGACAAGATCCCCGCTGACAAGATGGGCATGGATATCGGCCCCAAGACCATCGCTCTTTACAGCGATGCGATCAAGAACGCCAAGACCGTTGTCTGGAACGGACCTATGGGCGTATTCGAGAACCCGACCCTTGCTAACGGCACAAAGTGCGTAGCACAGGCTCTGGCTGATGCAGATGCAACCACCATCATCGGCGGCGGCGACAGCGCGGCGGCAGCAAACCAGATGGGCTTCCACGACAAGATGAGCCACATCTCCACCGGCGGCGGCGCTTCCCTTGAGTTCCTCGAGGGCAAGGAGCTTCCCGGCGTAGCAGCAGCTGACGACAAGTAAGATCTGTAAAATGGGGGCAAAACAATGTTTTGCCCTTGTATAAAGCAAATATCAAAGGAGAGAACAATGGCAAGAAGAAAAATCGTGGCCGGAAACTGGAAAATGAACAAGACTCCCTCTGAGGCAAAGGCTCTCGTTGAGATGCTCGCTCCCCTCGTAAAGAGCGATGATGTGGACGTAGTTTACTGCGTACCCGCGATCGACATCGTTCCCGTAGTCGAGGCAGTCAAGGGCTCCAACGTAGCAGTCGGCGCAGAGAACATGTCCGATAAGGACAGCGGCGCTTACACAGGCGAGATCTCCGGCGCAATGCTCAAGGACGCAGGCGTTAAGTATGTTATCATCGGCCACTCCGAGAGAAGAGATTATTACAAAGAGGACGACGCTTTCCTGAACAGAAAGGTTCTGAAGGCTTTCGAGTATGGCCTTACTCCCATCCTTTGCTGCGGCGAGTCCCTCGAGCAGAGAGAAGCAGGCGTTACCCTTGACTGGATCCGTCTGCAGCTCAAGAACGACCTGATCGGCGTTACCGCGCAGCAGGCTGCTTCCATGGTCATCGCTTATGAGCCCATCTGGGCGATCGGCACAGGCAAGGTCGCTACAACCGAGCAGGCTCAGGAAGTCTGCCACGCGATCCGCGTTCTCATCGCTGAGATCTATGACGAAGCTACTGCTGAGAGCATCCGCATCCAGTACGGCGGATCCGTTAAGGGTTCCTCCGCTCCCGAGCTGTTCGCACAGCCCGACATCGACGGCGGCCTGATCGGCGGCGCTTCCCTGAAGGAAGACTTCGGAAAGATCGTCAACTACAAGTAATCGATTCTTCCGACAGATCTGCAAGATCTGATCAAAAAAGAGCAACAGTAAAAGAAGGTGCGCAGATGCGCACCTTCTTTGTTTTTTATCCTGTGACCGGCTGCCGCGTGTTCTAATCTTTTCCGATTCATTCTTGCACTTAGACACCGGCAATACCCTGAGGCACCCCTCCCGGGACCGGCCTGCAGTCCTATTAATGATTGTAATAACGTAAAGCTCATTAGTAAACAGATTTCTTGCCATTGCAGTTCGTTTTGCGGCGGTTTATACTGTGAACATAGCGCTCAGGAAAATGCGGTACCGAAAAGTGGGATCCGCATCTTTCATTGCGCAGTGAACAGTACAAAAGTATAAAGAGATTGGATTTAGGAAGGAATGCTGAGAGAGAATGCAGCGGCGGATCAGGGCGCGGCGGTCACTATTTTGGAAAAGACGGAGAAAGCCGGAAAGAAGATCTATATCACGGGAAAAGGGAGATGCAATCTCACCAATGCCTGCGATATGCAGGAATTCTGGACGCATATCGTCACAAATCCGAAATTCCTGTACAGCGCGGTATATAGTTTTGACTCTCAGCAGATGATCGGATTTATGCAGGATAACGGCTGCCCGGTCAAAACAGAGAGGGGCGACAGGGTTTTCCCGGTCTCAGACCATGCTTCCGATGTCACGAAGGCACTGGTAAGCCATTTGAGGGACCGCAAAGTACAGATCCGTTACCATTGCCCGGTTAAGCGTATCCTGACTGATGAAAAGGCCGGCGTTATACGTGTTGTTGGAATTGAGACACGCGCCGGGGAGCAGATCGAAGCAGATGCGGTGATCCTGGCGACCGGAGGGCGGTCCTATCCGTCTACGGGATCCGAGGGCGACGGATACAGGATAGCCCGTGAGCTTGGGATCGACGTCAAACCGCCTGCTCCTTCACTCGTGCCTGTCACTGTTAAGGAAGACTGGTGCGCGCGCCTTCAGGGGCTTTCCTTAAAGAATGTTGAATTAACATTGGAGAGGCCTGGAGAGGATGAGAAACGCAAAAAGAAAAAGTGAACCCA
>ONHU01000175.1 GCA_900317675.1 uncultured Eubacteriales bacterium | reverse complement strand
ACAGTAAAACTTCTGAAGCTCGCACACCTCGCTGCTGCTTTCTATCCTGCCGATACCGACCCCTCCTGATATGTCCCCGGATCCATTTTCCACGACCCAATAACGGATCCCTTCTCCCGAATATTCCCGGGACAGCTCACCAAGCATCGGATCCGTCCAGATGGTACCGTCATGGTTCTGTCCTATTTCAACCAGGCAGGATCTGATCACCTGCTCAAGCCGCTTATTATCTTCCGGATGTATTTCCCTGATTCTGAATTTCTGCATCTTTCTTTTCCATTATTCTTTCACTGTCTCTCCGTCCGCCAGATCCCAGGTGCTTTTTCCTCCTCTTGTGAAGAAAAGGTATCCCAAAAGACCTTTCTGATACGGGATGAAGCTGCCGTCATCGATCATTGCCTCGATATCTTCGCGGCTTGCCCATCTGGCGTCAACGACTTCTTCGGCCTGAAGGTGCAGATCATCAAGTGAGAGATCCGTTTCCACAGTATAGAAATCATCGAAGCCATCATTGAAGTTTACAGTTAATGCAGGTCTTCTGTCGCTGCCGATACTTATATCCCAGTATGACGGCCAGCGGACTATATCATCCGCCCTCTTCTGGATCAGCATTTCCCCTTTCCTGTTGAAGATGCATACATGGATCACCATCCTGTATGTGCCCGGATCGAGCGGCTCGTCTCGTCTTGCAGTCTTTCCTGTCAGTTCACGGTCAACAGTATACAGATCTATTATTTCAGCCATTGTTTCACTTCCCTATCCATCACATGTGCGGGATGGCTGATCACCGTCCCGTCTCCTTGAGTTTACCACACTATCGTGCTTCGTTCCTGTTTTCATATGCAGTCTGCCTATATATTTTTACCAAAAAAAGAACGGCGCAGAAAAAAGCACGAATGATCCGGCATACGATTCTCATCGCAATTCCGGGCATCATCGTGCTTTATCTCATATGATATTAACTATCAGACCGCCGGAACCATTTTTTATTTCATCTTCCTGATCGCGGCGCTCATTCCTGAAATGTCGCCGATCAGGATCGTTCCGACGAGTTTTCCATGGTCGTAATAGTACTTGGAATAGGTCTTCTTCACTTCGTCGATCACCTGCTCGGACCTGAACTTTCTGTCAGGATCCTTGCCATTGGTGCCGAGAGCGAAAACGCTTGTGTTCATTGCTTCGATGACAAGCGAACTTCCGATCGGCTTGTACTCTATTTGATCGCCAGCCGCGTTCGCGCCTGCGATCCTGCCTGTCTCTACGGCCTGCGCCCAGAAAGCCTGCGGTTGTCCGTTGACACTGCAGCAGTCTCCCGCTGTGTAGATTCCGGGCTTATCAGTCCTCATATAACTGTCTGCTGTGACCCACTTATCTACCGCGATACCGCTGTCTTCGGCAACTTTCGTGTATGGTCTCATGCCCGTAGACATGATCACAAGCTGGGCTTCATATTCTGTTCCGTCTTCAAGAACTACCGCATTTTCAGTGATTTCCGCGATCCTGACTCCGGTCACGATGTCAACGCCAGCCTCAATGCAGAGTTTCTGAAGTATCTCTGAAGCAGTATCATCCAGCTGCCTAGGAAGCAGTCCCGGTGCTGTTTCGAGCACGGTCACCTCAAGGCCGCCTTCTTTGAGACCCCATGCGCCCTCCAGACCCATGACACCGCCGCCGATACATACCGCTTTCGTCGCATTACGGTCTGCAATGATCTGTTTTACCCGGTCGGTATCGGATATGCTCCTGACTGATACGACATGATCCAGATCTGATCCTTTGATCGGAGGCACGAAGCAGTATGCGCCGAGAGCATAGATCAGCTTGTCATATCCGAGCTGGCCTTCGCTTCCGTCAGAATAACGGAGGAAGACTTTCCGGGCTGCTGTATCCACCCTGAGCGCTACTGTTTCAGGTACGAAGTTAACATCATTGTTCTCATACCATTCAGGACCTTCCATTACCAGACCGTTATATCCGAAATCCCTGACAATGCCTTTTGTAAGCATCGGTCTGTTGTACGGAAGATGGGCTTCCTGTGTGATGATCGTTACAGTTGCAGTGTGATTGCGTGTCCTGATTGCTTCCGCAGCGCTTTTGGCCGCCGG
>ONHU01000159.1 GCA_900317675.1 uncultured Eubacteriales bacterium | reverse complement strand
GCTGAGCGGCGGTGTCTTTCAGAACAGACTGCTTCTGCGTATGTGCGAGGCCGGTCTTAAGAAAGAAGGCTTTGAAGTCCTGATCCACAGTATGGTCCCGCCTAATGATGGGGGAATATGTCTGGGGCAGGCTGCTGTAGCGGCAAGAGCGCTTCAGAAGAAGAAGGAGCAGGAATCAGAAGGAAAAGGAAGCAATACTGTCTCAAGGACAGTTGAACATATAGACGAATTACATGCGTAAGAGGAGGAAAAGAAAATGTGCGTAGGACTGCCGGCAAGAGTGGTTACAGTCAAAGACGGGATGGCGCTCGTAGACGCATCCGGTGCAAAGAGAGAAGTCTCGGCAGAGCTGCTCGAGCAGCTTGATCCGGGCGATTATGTCATGGTCCATGCTGGTGTGGCTATAGCCAAAATCACAGCTGAAGATGACGAAGAGACTGATGCGCTTATGGAGGATCTTTTCTAGATCCGCTTTTCGGAACGATCAATGGATATGAAAGATAACAACAGAAAAACTGCCAGGGAGATCATAAGCGGTTATGACGGCCCTAAGCTTCGCATCATGGAAGTGTGCGGAACACATACCCATGAGATATTCAGGCTTGGCGTGAGAAACATACTCCCTGAGAACATAGAACTCATTTCAGGACCGGGGTGTCCTGTCTGCGTGACACCGGTAGGATTTATCGATGAAGCGGTGTATCTGGCAGAGAAGCACAACTGCACGATCACGACGTTCGGGGATCTTATACGCGTTCCCGGAACAGATAAAAGTCTGGCAGGCGCAAGGAGCGAAGGCGCCCGGGTGATCCCGGTCTACACCCCGACGGATGCCTGCCGGTATGCGGAGGATCATCCGGATGAAGATGTGGTTTTCCTTGCGGTTGGATTTGAGACTACTACTCCGTCAGCCTGTATGGCGGTCAGGATGGCAGCAGAAAAGGGAATAGATAATTTCTCGATTCTTACTGCCAATAAGACGATGACCAATGCTTACCGCGCTCTAAAAGGAAGCGCTGATGCTTTCCTGTATCCGGGACATGTCAATGCGATAACCGGCGCAAATTCGTGCGCTCAGCTTGTTGACGAAGGGATCTACGGTGTAGTCGCCGGTTTCACTGCAAAAGAGATCATGACTGCGCTGGCTGTTACAGTCATCAAGCTGCAGGAGGGAAAGCCGTTTTTCAGAAACTGCTATCCGAGAGTCGTGACCGATGAAGGAAGCATCCCGGGCCAGCGCATGATGGAAGAGGTCATGGAGCCATGCGATTCTGAATGGAGAGGGCTCGGAGTTATTCCGGGTTCCGGCCTCAGGCTCCGTGAAGAGTACGCGGCTTATGACGCAAGGAAGAAATATGATCTGCCGGAGATCAAAGGCAGACCTAATCCTGCATGCAGGTGCGGAGATGTGCTTCAGGGCAAATGCACACCGGCCGACTGCAAAGTATTCGGCAAAGGCTGCACACCGCTGCATCCGATCGGAGCATGCATGGTATCTAACGAAGGAACATGTGCGGCATGGTACGCATACAGGAAGGAGAGCATTGATGAGTAAGACTGTAACACTTGCACACGGAGCAGGAGGCAGACAGACTTCTGAACTGATACATGAGGTATTTGCCGCGCATTTTTCCAATCCGCTCTTTACCGCAGATGATGCTGCGGTCCTCGAGATGGACAAGGGGAGATTTGCGATGTCGACGGACGGGTTTATCGTATCACCTTACGAATTCCCGGGAGGCAATGTCGGCAAGCTGTCGATCTGCGGCACTGTTAATGACCTCGCCTGCATGGGCGCGCAGCCGCTCTATCTCACTTGCGCTTTTGTTATTGAAGAAGGCTTCCCTATGGACAAACTCGAGGAGATCGCTTCCGCGATGGAGAAGACTGCAGCAGAGGCCGGTGTAAAGATCGTTGCCGGCGATACAAAGGTAGCAGGCAAAGGACAGGTAGATGGTGTCTTCATCACGACTACCGGTGTAGGACGCATCAAAGACGGTGTCAGGACAGGCGGCGCGCTGGCAAAACCGGGTGATGCGGTGATCGTGACAGGAGATGTCGGAAGACACGGCTGTACGATCCTGCTTGCAAGAAATGAGTACGGGATCGAAGCTGATGTTGACAGCGACTGCGCTCCTCTGTGGGGAGCTGTGGACTCAGTTCTCACAGCAGCAGACGATGTACATGTA
>ONHU01000160.1 GCA_900317675.1 uncultured Eubacteriales bacterium | reverse complement strand
TCCAAGACCTGTAGCTTCTCTTACAGCCTTGATAACCTTGATCTTTTCCTGACCGATCTCTTTCAGGATTACGTTGAAATCTGTCTTCTCTTCTACTTCTGCTGCTGCTGCACCGCCAGCTGCTGGTGCTGCTACTGCTACTGCGCTTACGCCGAACTCTTCCTCAAGAGCCTTAACGAGCTCGTTGATCTCAAGAATTGTCATGCTCTTCAGAGCCTCAATGATCTGAGTCTTATCCATTGTTTTTCTCCTTTTCAAAAATCTATGCGGCCTCTCGGCCAATGTGTGAATTTCGTGTTGTAATTATGCCTCTTCCTTCTCTGCGATTGCTTTGAGGGTAAGTGCGAGCTTTGTCATCGGGCTCTGGATGCTGCCCATGAATCTTGCGATCAGCTCGTCTCTTGACGGGATGGTTGCGAATTCCTCGACCATTGCTTTGTCGTAAACCTGGCCTTCAACAACTCCGCCCTTGAATGCCATCTTCTTGAAATCCTTGATGGCTTTTGAAAGCACTCTTGCGCCTGCTGTGATATCATCTCCGCTGAATGCAAGAGCTGTGGAACCCTTAAGTACATCACCGAATGCTTCGTAATCAGTACCGGCGATAGCTCTCTTGATAAGGGTGTTTTTGTAAACTGTGTAGATAACGCCTTCCTTACGGAGGTCAGCTCTCATTTTGTCGGCTTCCTCAACTGTAAGTCCCAGATAGTCAACGGCTACTACGGAAGAAGCGTTTTCAAACTTTTCCTTGATCTCGTCGATGACGACCTGCTTGGCCTGTTTTGCTGCTACAGACATTAGTTCTCCTTTCCTGAACGATATCCCTTCGTTCATAGTTTAGTTCTGTAGGTACAAAATACCTCGCAATCTGAGGCAGACTGCGAGGTTCAATTTATGAATTGTACCTCGGCGGGAAATTAAGCCCTAAGGCACCCGCTGTCTCAGGTTGGATGTTCTGTTTTGTGGTTGTGATTCTTTACTGGATCACTGTTGCCGGGTTGATCTTGACACCAGGGCTCATTGTTGCTGCCATGCTGATGCTCTTGAAGTACTGTCCCTTAGCTGCTGCAGGCTTAGCCTTTGCGATAGCCTGGATAAGTGCGTTAGCATTCTCTACCAGCTGTTCTTCGGTGAATGACTTCTTGCCGATGATGCAGTGAATGATGTTAGCCTTGTCAAGTCTGTACTCTACCTTACCAGCCTTGATATCCTCAAGAGCCTTAGTGAGGTCCATTGTTACTGTTCCGGACTTTGGGTTTGGCATGAGTCCTCTAGGTCCGAGAATCTTACCGAGACGTCCTACAACACCCATCATATCAGGTGTAGCTACTACTGCGTCGAATTCGAACCAGTTCTCATTTCTGATCTTGTCAGCCATATCTTCAGCGCCTACGAAGTCAGCTCCTGCTGCCTGTGCTTCCTCTGCCTTAGGTCCCTTTGCGAAAACAAGGACTTTCTTGGTCTTACCAGTTCCGTGAGGAAGAACCATAGCGCCTCTTACCTGCTGATCTGCGTGTCTTCCGTCTACTCCGAGGCGGAAATGCATCTCAACTGTTTCGTCGAACTTTGCATTGTCAAAGCTCTTGATCTGCTTTACTGCAGATGCTACGTCTACGAGCTCATGCTTGTCATAAGACTTAGCAAGCTCTGCGTATCTTTTTGATCTTTTCATTAATTTCCTCCTTGTGGTACATACGGCACAATGCCTCCCACGTGATTACTCAGTTACCGTGATTCCCATGCTGCGAGCTGTTCCCTTGACCATATCCATAGCGGCCTCGAGGGATGCTGCGTTGAGATCCGGCATCTTAGTCTTAGCGATCTCTTCTACCTGTGCGAGTGTGATGGAAGCAACCTTTACTTTGTTAGGTGTTCCGGATGCATGCTCGATTCCTGCTGCCTTCTTGATAAGAACTGCAGCCGGTGGTGTCTTGCATACGAATGTGAATGATCTGTCTGTGTAAACTGTGATTACTACAGGAATGATCATTCCCTGCTGATCCTGAGTCTTCGCATTGAACTGCTTGCAGAAGTCCATGATGTTAACGCTCTTCTGTCCGAGTGCAGGTCCGACTGGAGGTGCAGGTGTTGCTCCGCCGGCAGGGATCTGAAGCTTGATGTAGCCGTCGATCTTCTTTGCCATTGATTTCTCCTTTCCTGAGGGATCGA
>ONHU01000163.1 GCA_900317675.1 uncultured Eubacteriales bacterium | reverse complement strand
GACTGCCGAAGCCTGGCCGCGTCCGATTCCCTTCTGCTCTCTGGTGATGCAGATCGAGCCTCCGCCGATACCGATCTTGACAAAATCAGCTCCGCAGTCCGCGAGGAAATTGAATCCGTCAGCATCTACAACGTTTCCGGCTCCTACCTTCACACTGTCGCCGTAATTATCTCTGATCCACTTGAGTGTGAGCGCCTGCCATTCAGAGTAGCCCTCTGAAGAATCTATTGTAAGGATATCCACGCCGGCATTGAGCAGAGCAGGAACTCTTTCCTTGTAGTCTCTTGTATTGATACCTGCTCCGACGATATATCTCTTGTCAGCATCGAGAAGTTCGTTAGGATTCTCCTTGTGGGAATCGTAGTCCTTGCGGAAAACAAATGCTGTCAGTCTCTGATTGTCATCGATGATAGGCAGCTGATTGACCTTGTTGTCCCAGATCAGATCATTGGCTTCGGAGAGGGTTATTCCTTCCCTGCCGCAGACGAGTTTGTCAAACGGTGTCATGAAATCTGTTACAGGTGTGTCCGGACTGGTCCTTGAGATCCTGTAGTCTTTGCTTGTTACGATACCAAGGAGCTTGCCTTCAGCTGTGCCGTCTTCAGTAATAGCAATAGTTGAGTGGCCTTTTTCTTCTTTGAGATCAAGGACATCCTTCAGAGTCGCGTCAGGCCTCAGGTTGGAATCGCTCGGTACGAATCCGGCTTTGTAGCTCTTGGCCCTTCTTACCATTGCAGCCTGGCTCTCTATGGACTGTGAACCGAAGATAAAAGCAATTCCGCCTTCCTTGGCGAGCGCTACAGCCATTCCGTCATCGGAAACAGCCTGCATGACAGCTGATGTCAGCGGGATATTCATGCTTATAGCAGGCTCTTCGCCTTTTCTGTACTTTACGACAGGTGTCCTGAGAGACACATTTTCAGGTCTTGCGTCTGCGCTTGAATAACCCGGGATAAGCAGATATTCGTTGAAAGTCCTTGATGGTTCTTTGAGAATTGTAGCCATTAGTCACCTCACTATTGTTTGATTGGGGGATAATTATCTGTTGAAATTGGTGTATTATTTGTATAATTGTAAGTTAGAAATGTTTAACTATTAATGATTTTTGAATCGTTTCACACACTATAACACTATTATTATGACAAATAAAGCGTTTTTTGAATGTTTGAATACTCTAACTTTTTGACGCTTCGTATTAAAAAAGCGGGGAATCGATCCCCGCATGTCATATTGATACCCAATCAGCTTACAGAATCTTTCCAGATCTGGAAACTCTCGTCTCCGAGAACTCTTATCCTCGGAAGTGTGAGTGGATCCATGCCTTTTCTGACCCTGTCATATTCTACAGTGAAGCCAAGAAGCATCCCCTGATCTCTGACAGCGGCCAGGAAGTCATCCGTATAATCTCCGTACGGATACGCGATCGCGTCATTATTACCGAGGATCTCCTCTGCCTTCTTAAGATCAGCTGCAATCTCCTCCTTTGTCATAACTGCATCTATACCCTTGTGATCCGGATCATCCGATTTCTGATGCATCTCATAAGTATGGCTCTCAAAATCCAGATACGGCGAAGCATATTCTTTGATCTTCTCTGCGCCGTCATTGTCTTCCCAGCAGATCATGAAAGATGTGGCAGGTATCTTGTGTTTTTCAAGAAGAGGCACGCCATACTGCAGGAAAGCTTCCTTGCCGTCGTCAAATGTCAGTACAGCGCATTTTGCAGGCAGAGATATCTCATCATCTACCCACGCGCGAAGTTCCTTCCAGCCCGGATAGTAAAACCCTTCCTCTTCAAGATACGTGAGCTGTTCATCCAGTGTGGTATCAAGTATCCAGTTGCCGTCCAGATCTTCCGGGACATCATCGGCCGTATAGACCCAGTGATACATCATCACAGGTACGTTGACTGCCGCGCGTCCGAAGTCCTCTTCGCTGAGGACTCTGACGGTTCTCGTCACGCTTTTCTTCGCTTTTCCTTTTCCGGCAGTGTAAGTGATCTCATAGTCGCCGGCAGCTGAAGTGTCGACTTTTCCTTTGATTCTGATGTCTTTTTCCGGAATAGCTCCGTTGTTTCTGTCAACGGCAAAAGC
>ONHU01000164.1 GCA_900317675.1 uncultured Eubacteriales bacterium | reverse complement strand
CAGGGAACTACCTTCACTGGATATCCATGAGCTGACAGGCGATGTCAAAGAGTATGAGCGATTCTATAAGGCGCTTGTGAGTATAAGCCCGGTACCGATTACTTTTGAAGACATCGAAGGCGGAGCTAAGGGCTACTACAACGATGCCGAGAAAAGGATAGCGATCAAGACCGGGATGAGCGAAGCTCAGACAATAAAGACCCTGATTCATGAGATCTCACACGCCACCTATCATTCAAAAGAAGGTCGTGACAAGGATTTTACTCTCGACAGAAGGCACATGGAGACTGAGGCCGAGGCTATAGCCAGTGTTGTCGCCGGAGCCTATTCCATCGACTCTTCGAGCTACTCCTATCCATATTTGGCTTCATGGGCAAGTGGAAAGGAAGTCAAAGAACTGAAGGATTCTCTGGAAAGGATCAGGTCATTTGCTGATGAAATGATAACCGGCATAGATAAATCTCTCGAAAAACAGATCCGGCGTGAGCAGAACCGTGCCTCACGCGATGAAGCGAGGTGATGATTATGCCTTACTACACCGAAGAACAGATAAAGCAGGCGAGGTCGATAGACCTGATGACATACCTACAGACATATGAGCCGACAGAGCTTGTGCATGTGCGGGGAAATACCTGGTGCCTACGCGAACACGACTCCTTAAAACTGTCTAACGGGAAGTGGTTCTGGTGGAGCAGAGGCTTTGGCGGCACATCTGCACTCGATTATCTGATCAAGGTCAAGGGACTTCCGTTCATTGAAGCGATGGATATCCTGACTGACAAGTCCAGGGATTTTCAGCTTGAAACTCTCAGGATTTTCAATCGGGATAACAGCAACACAGAAAGAAAGCTTCTCCTACCGGAGAAATGCGGGACAAATCTTGAAGTGATTCGCTATCTGACCGGCCGGGGAATAGACCGGGAGATCATCAGAGACTGTATTAATGAAGGTCTGCTGTATGAGTCCCTGCCATATCACAACTGCATTTTCGTTGGCTATGATGAGAACGGCAAAGCTGCATATGCATGCTACCGGGCAACCAATGGCGAAAGGATCATGGGCGATGCCGCAGGATCTGAAAAGAGGTATGCGTTTAGGGTCGAGTCGAAAGGCGGCAGTTCTGGAGTCCTTCATACCTTTGAATCAGCGGTGGATCTCTTATCTTTCGCGACGATAATGAAGATGCAGACGGGCAACTGGCGGGCAGAACCTATGCTATCTCTTGGCGGAGTATATGCCCCGAGTCCCAACAGACCGAATATGAAGATCCCGGCAGCACTGGATAATGCACTTCAAAATCATCCCGAGGTGAAGGCGATTGCCCTGCATCTTGATAACGATTATGCCGGCAGGAGTGCCGCAAAATCTATTGCAGAGCAGCTGCAGGACAGATATGAGATCAGAAATGAACCTCCGCCTTCCGGGAAGGATTGCAATGATTTTTTGATGATTATCCGGCAGCGTAACAGATCACGGCAAATGGGAGCGGCCGGATATGAGCACCCCAGATGAATAAAGAAGTAATGCCATATTTAATTCTCCACTATGACAACAGCCATGAGGGATTCACTATATCCTTCATGGCTGAAACGTCATAGGTATTTGTATGGAGTATTGTTATGAAGAAAAGTTGTTGTCTCTCTGTTTGACAATGACAGGATACCGCAGAATCTTTAAATGAACCTAAATAATCATATTTTTCAGTGTTCTATTATGAAAATAGCCTGCAACTATTTCCGCTTGCAGATGCTTATACTATAATTATACTATAATCCACAGATGTTAATCTGCGTTGCTTGCTTTAGGATGACTGTAGACCTACTATAAAAGCAGAAAATCAGAACATACTGGGGTGGCGGCTATGCTAAATGAGAACATTAGGACTATCAGGAAGAATAAAGGATTTACACAGGAAGAATTGGCGATCAGGCTGCATGTGACAAGGCAGACTATATCAAAATGGGAGAAGGGCCTTTCAGTTCCGGATGCTGCACTTTTATCTGATATGGCCGAGATTTTCGAAGTGTCAGTCTCAGAATTGCTGGGAGAAAAGCCTGTCGAAAGTCATGATCAGGATGCGATAATAGAGCAGCTCTCCAGGATCAATGAGCAGATGGCGATTCGCAATCGCAGGGCAAACAGGACTATCAGGATAGTGGCGTGCCTGTTGTTGGCGCTGATAATAGTTGTGGCGACTGTTATTGTGATGAATATCGCGCCTCGTAATACACATATACTTCTTAGTGACCATATAGGCAATCTGACATATACCATGCCGGATGAACGCTTTACACATGATAATGATGATATAGGTGTTACGATCGGTGATGATGGCAAAGAAAGGATCAGCGCGAAGTCATACAAATGCATAGATGACATGACAGAGATAACGATATGGGAGTATGGTGACTATGATCCTGAATTGATTCAAGAGTTCAAAGAGAAGCATAAGAATGACCTTGTTGATTTTTCAGATGAGCACGGACCATTGCCTGACTGCATTGATGAGATAGTGGCTGCGACAGATGCAACCGATGAATATGTGGGAAGGTATTATGAGGCATTTGTCGTTATAGAAGGCAAAATGTATAACGTGGAAGTGCAGAATGGTGATGATCCACTCGGTTGCGGGGAAATAGTGATCAGTTCTATGGATATAGATAACGAGCAAAAGGATGAATATATATAGCAAAAGATGCGAGTAACCACCTCAAAAGCAGCTTGTATTAAATATGAAATAAACGTATAATGCATCCATATCACGAATAAAGCTGGTCACCGGAGGATAGTGTGCCGTAGCACAGGGGATCGTGGACAGAAGTCCGCAGGCCGCCTATCAGATAAGGTGTCGGGTGAGCCCGGTAAGATGTACGTGTAACATCGCCGGGATTTTTTGTTCCGGCACCGGACAGGAGGTGGAGCAATGAAGAAAACACAAGTGAAGCTGATCCCTTTGCAGGAAGACGACAGAGATCAGTTCGTCAGGGACAATCAATGGGCATTCAAATATGGATCCGTAGAGGAATTCGGCATGCGCAATGATCAGTTTGAGGAAGAGGGCGAGATCATATCACGCAGAACTATAGAGGACAGTATAGATAAGGGCGAGGCATACCGGATCATCTGTGAAGGCGAAAAGGCAGGGGGCGTGGTGATCCATATAGATGGTACGCGGGGAGAACTGGATCTGCTGTTCACTTTGCCTGAAGCACACAGCAAAGGAATCGGCTATGCCGCGTGGTGCGAGATAGAAAGACTGCATCCGGAAGTTGAAGTCTGGGAAACACTTACACCATATTTCGAGACCAGAAATATACATTTCTATGTCAATAAGTGCGGATTTCACATTGTGGAGTTCTTCAATCCTTTCCATCCGGAGCCGGAGCGTTATAGCGGTGAGGATCGTGAGGAAGGCTGGCCTGAAGATGGAGGAACCGGCGGAACGGGGCTGGATTTCCGCTTTGAAAAACGAATGAAGTAGTATAATAGATATCAAAGAGAGGTTTGGCGACATGACAATAGAAATAAAGGAAGGATAGTTGTTTGACCGATGGATAATCAGAAGAAAGCCGGTTTCCTTGTATTATTGATATCTCTTGTTTTAGCTTTTGCCTGCTGTACTGCTTCCAGTGATAAGAAGGTCGATCTGCCTGAAACAGACAGGATAGACAGTATTGAATTGCAGTTTTCTGACGACTCATGCACTGTTTCTAAGATCGTAAGTATTGATGGCGAAGATAAAGATACGATCACAGAGCTGATAAGGACGACCTGTAAAAAATGGAGGGAATCAGTCAACGACAATCCGCAGGAAGTACCATATGTCATCGTTAACTTCCATAC
>ONHU01000165.1 GCA_900317675.1 uncultured Eubacteriales bacterium | reverse complement strand
GTGTGACGCCCAACCCGGTCAATACAGCATGTTTCATGATGAAACTGACCACTATGGCCGAACAGAATACAAGCAGCATTTTCTTGTTGCTTAGTCTCCAGAGGACGACAAAGGCAGCTGTCAGGATCACAAACGCGAAGAAGCCATTACTTCTGAACAGGCATGTTCCCAGACTTGAGACCGCAAGTATCACATAATCAAAGACCGGATTTCCGATTCCGCTCATGCACCGGTACACAAATGTCACCAGAATAAGAACAAAGCAGCCGAACATGATGTCTTTCCACATCGACACGGCGTAAATGATGTGATAGGGCATCAGAATGTAGAAGAGCATAGTGCTCACGATGATCCATTTGGGGGCCTTCATCATAGTCATTGTGCTGACAGCATAGGAGAAGCTCACGGCTGTAAACAGGATCTGAAAGACATGATAGGTGGCCGCTGCAGCATTGATTTCATTGAACAACTTCATCCCTATGGTAACAAAGAACTTAATTACCATAGTGTGATAGAAGGGGTGATGATTGTTATAGACGCCGGTCATGATCTGTTCCATCTGGTTGATGCTGTCCGGCGTCAGCTCTCCGGGATATCGGCAGAAAAAGAGTACGATCAGCCTCGTTATGACGAGGGCTGTAAAACTTAACAGAAAGATTCTGAAAGGGTTAAAGTTTTCCTCAGTGGTATGCCAGGATAGCCGCTTAACGTTTACTATTATCTGAATAAAGATATTTCCAAACGCGACAAATCCGCCCACAAAGAAGACAAATATCAGAAATGTTTTATAGAACAGGGGAAAACGAGTGACTGCTTCCTCAGGAAGATTCGGAAAGGCCCACAGCTTATAGTTAGCCAAAGCCACCATGCATGAAAAGAGAACAGAGAATGAATAAAGAATCGCGTCGTTATACTTCCCGTGACTCCTGCGCAAGAATATATTCCCGGCCCGGATATTCCTATAAGTGCAGATGCCGAGAATGATCAACAGTAAAGCATAAACGACGTAGTAGGAATCAGTGTAAATAAGCTGTGTTCCCCACAACATCATCAATATAATCTGAACTATATTTACACATCCTGAGTCAAGTGCTTTCCCTCTTGCTGTCATACTATGCTGTCCAATAGCCTTTCTTTGTTCAGTAGTCAATTCAATTGTTAAATTATTATGATTATAATCAAAGTCCTGAATAAGCTCAACAGGATTTTATGCACTCATGGGTTTTGCGGGCTGAGAATAACGCCGGACGCCACAATGCTCTCCCTCCCAGTCATTATAAGAGTCATCCGGACTCCCCCGGCCTCAGCGCAATCACCGCCACCATCGGCAGACTGCAAAACGCCGCATATACATACCTGAACTCAGAGAACACCGGTGTCGCGATCAGCAGCGAAGCAACGATAACAAGGATCGGCATTGCTGAAAATGCCCCGACTTTATCTTTCTTCAGCAGCGAGATCATCAGGATCACAATATCAATCCAGACAAACAAGCCGATACACAAGAAGATTCGCAGAAGCTGGAGGTTTGAGAAGATCCACAAGTATTCCATGAACGCCTTGTTAAGGGATTCACTTCTTATAGTTCTTTCTATTCACATATCATTTCTATAGATCTTCAGGAGCCATCGCCAGTATTCATAGCCGCCATTATAATAGCCTCGAGTCTGGTCGATCCATGCCCGGGCATATACCAGAGGGTATTTTTTGCCCAAGGAAAGGTAAAGCTTTACGTAGTCCTCTTTTTGATCGACGAGGAGCTGCTGATTTCCTTTTTCACGCACAAGGTCTTTTACGGGATCCGAGATGTAAGGTTTGTAGACTTCAGGAATCTTATCGATGTCGATGATCCTGCCCAGCGTTTCCGTCTGCCACTCATCCAGTTCGCAGCCTTCCTGAACGACTCTTGCTATCTGCTGCGCGGGGATGGACAGGGACTCGATCGTATCAGGCGGTGTGACGCCCAACCCGGTCAATACAGCATGTTTCATGATGAAACTGACCACTATGGCCGAACAGAATACAAGCAGCATTTTCTTGTTGCTTAGTCTCC
>ONHU01000166.1 GCA_900317675.1 uncultured Eubacteriales bacterium | reverse complement strand
GACTGAGAAGCATACTCCTGGCAGCGATCCGTCACCTGAAAACGCTACTGCCAGAGATCTCTCAGAGATCAGCAACATAATGATCCCGACAGAGTTCAGCGTTGAGAAGACATTCGTTGACGACGAATTCAGTCAGAGCAGAGATATCACATCGATCAAAGTAATGCTTCAGAGGAAGACCGGCGAAGGTGACTGGGCTGATGTAAAAGACTTTGACCTGAAGCCTTGGAACGGCTGGAAGCACACCTGGAAAGATCTGCCTAAGCTGGATCCGGAAGGGAACGGTACACATCGCGCACCGAGGGATCGGAAGAAGACGGCTTCACGACTTACATCGAGAACAAGCCGCTGATCGGATCACTCCGGGTAAGCAAAAAGTGGAAAGACACCAAGAGGTCTAAAGCTCCTGAATCGCTGACCATCACGCTCAGAGCGTTTGCGGACGGCAAGGAGATCAGACTCAAGGGAGTTGTGAGATCTGTTACACTCAGCAGTTCCAACAACTGGACAGACAACACTACCTGGGCAGCACTTCCGGTTTATACAGTAGACGGAGTCAGGATCACTTATACTCTGACTGAGTCAGGTAAAGGCAAGTACAAAGCTGAATACAAGATCAATTACGGCGATGGAACCACCAAAGCAGGTACCGGAGAGACACTTGATGTCAATATCTATGTTGACCGCGTTGTGGATGCAACCTTTACCAACACACTGGAATTTCAGCAGCAGGCATACTGGCATTCTTCATCAGAAGAAAACGCAGCATATAAGATGCCGGAGACTGAACTAAACATGAAATGGGAAATCGGGTAAAACCGATTTCCCTTTTTCATTCTGTGAAACGTTCGACAATCTCCTCAGAACAGATAAAAGTATGATATGATTTAAAACAGTATAATGGGATCATGAGAAAGGAGAATCTTGAATGAAGATAGTAGTATTAGACGGCTACACAGAAAACCCGGGCGATCTTTCCTGGGCAGGCCTGGAGGCCTTTGGTGAAGTCAGAGTTTATGACCGTGTATCCTATGAGGAATCACCTGTTATCGCAGAGACGATCGGAGATGCAGATGTAGCAATAACCAACAAGACACCTATTTCAAAAGAGACAATAGACAAGTGCCCTAATCTTAAATTCATCGCTGTCCTTGCAACAGGCTATAATGTCGTTGATATCGCATATGCGAGAGAAAAAGGCATACCGGTATCCAATGTACCTGTGTACGGTACCCGTTCGGTAAGTCAGTTTGCGATCGCTCTGCTGCTTGAAGCATGCCATCACATCGGCCATCACAGTGACAGTGTATATCGCGGTGAATGGGAGAACAACGTTGACTGGTGCTACTGGGATTACCCTCTGGTAGAGCTTGCGGGTATGACATATGGTCTTCTTGGCTGCGGCAATATCGGGATCCATACCGCAGAGATCGCCAAGGCGCTCGGAATGAATGTCATCACATATGACGGCAGACAGACTGAGGCAGCACTTGCTCTGGGAGTTGAGTATGTAGAGCTTGATGAGCTGTTTGCCCGTTCTGACGTGCTGGGCCTTCAGATGCCGCTCTTCCCGTTCAACACAGGAATCATAAACAAAGAAAACATCGCTAAGATGAAAGACGGTGTCATCATCATCAACAACAGCCGCGGCCAGATGGTCGTAGAGCAGGATCTGGCAGATGCTCTTAACAGCGGTAAAGTCGCATGCGCAGCGCTTGATGTAGTTTCGACAGAGCCGATCCGCGGAGACAATCCGCTTCTCAAGGCCAAAAACTGCATCATCACGCCTCATATTTCATGGGCATCAAAGGGAAGCCGCCAGCGTATCATGGATACGACAGTTGAGAATGTAAAAGCATTTGTGGCAGGCGAACCAGTTAATGTGGTAAATGCTTGATAAAAATCAGGGGATTGGATCATGAAATGGCTTAGAGAAGATGCAGACGCCATCGTGAGCGCAGGGATCAAAGCAGTCCTGCCTGATGAAGCAGTCAAAAGAGCGATCAAGGATATGCCTGCCCCGAAAGGCAGACTGATACTGATCGCGGCAGGAAAGGCTGCATGGCAGATGGCTAAAGCAGCTACAGACTGTGTGAAAGTCGACGGCGGGGTAGTTGTAACGAAATACGATCATGTCAGAGAAGAGCTTCCGGGTATAGCTTGTTATGAAGCCGGACATCCGGTGCCTGATCAGAATGGGTTTGACGCTACAGCAAAAGCTCTGGATGCAGTCTGTGATCTCAGTGCGGATGATACCGTCCTCTTCCTGCTGTCAGGGGGAGGCAGCGCTCTGTTCGAATCGCCCCTTATACCGGGAGAAGAACTTCAGGATATCACTAAGCAGCTTCTTGCGTGCGGCGCTGATATAGTGGAGATCAATACGATCAGAAAGAGGCTTAGCCGCGTGAAAGGCGGACGGTTCGCTGAACTTTGTTCTCCTGCTAAGGTATATACGGTAGTGCTGAGCGACATCATAGGAGATCCGCTGGACATGATCGCCAGCGGTCCGTCCTATCCGGATCAGTCGACCTGCCGTGATGCTCTGGATGTAGTCGAAAAATACGGTCTGAGGCTGACCGAAACTGCCCGGGAACTTCTGGGGAAAGAGACCCCGAAGTCGCTAGACAATGTCACTACAGAAGTAACCGGAAGCGTAAGTGAACTCTGCAAAGCGATCAGCCGGAAGTGCGAGGAACTCGGATACAGACCCGTAATACTTACGGACAGACTCCAGTGTGAAGCTCGTG
>ONHU01000169.1 GCA_900317675.1 uncultured Eubacteriales bacterium | reverse complement strand
AGCCTGGAATTCGCGGATTACCAGTTCTCCGACACTCCTAAGTACGATCAGGAGGAGTGCAAGGAGAGAGATGCCACATACGCAACAGCTCTGACAGTAAAGGTAAGGCTGATCAACCGCGAGACAGGTGAGATCAAGGAGCAGGACGTGTTCATGGGCGACTTCCCTCTCATGACAGAGAAGGGTACATTCGTTTACAACGGAGCCGAGAGAGCCATCGTTACACAGATGGTTCGTTCCCCGGGACCGTATTTCGATGTTGCTACTGACAAGTCCAACCAGAGACTCTACAGCTCGCAGGTCATCCCTAACAGAGGCGCGTGGCTCGAGTACGAAACAGACTCCCAGGGCATCCTGTATGTCAGAGTCGACAGAACGAGAAAGCAGCCGCTGACATCGTTCCTCAGAGCACTCGGCATCATCGATCCTGAAGCGCTCGCGCTCAGCAGCAACGAAGACATCATCGCTATCTTCGGCGAGGATGAGAGACTGATGCGCACGCTTGAGAAGGACGCAACAAAGAACAGCGCTGACGGACTCAGAGAACTCTACAGAAGACTGAGACCGGGAGAGCCGCCGACAGTTGAGAACGCAAGATCCATGCTGATGGCACTGCTCTTCGACGAGAGGCGCTACGACCTCGCAAAGGTCGGAAGATTCAAATACAACCGCAAGCTCGGACTGCACGACAGACTCGTCGATACAGTTGCAGCAGAGACCGTATTTGACCCTAACACGGGTGAGGTCCTCGTTGAAAAAGACGGAGCGATCTCAAGATCGATGGCAATGGTCATCGAGGATGCAGGCGTTCAGTCGGTTCTCGTTTACAGCAAGAACGAGGACGAAGAGAGCAAGGTCACTAAGGTCATCGGAAACAACTTCGTAGATCCTGCGAAGTATGTCGACATCGACCTCGCACCTTACAGACTGTCCGAGAAGGTCTTCTACCCTGTCCTCAAGGACATCATCGAGAAGGCAGACGGCGATGAAGACAAGCTCAGATCGCTCATCGCATCCAGGAAAAAAGAGCTGAGCCCGAAGCACATCATCCTCGAGGATATCATCGCTTCCATCAGCTATCTGATCAACCTCAACAGCGGCGTAGGCGAGACCGACGACATCGACCACCTCTCCAACAGACGTCTTAAGACAGTCGGAGAGCTCCTGCAGAACCAGTGCAGGATCGGATTCGCAAGAATGGAGAAGACTATCAGAGAGAGAATGACTACTGAGAACTCGACTCCTCAGCAGCTGATCAACATCAGACCTGTGACCGCAGCTATCAAGGAGTTCTTCGGATCATCCCAGCTGTCACAGTTCATGGATCAGAACAACCCGCTCGCAGAGCTGACTCACAAGAGAAGGCTCTCGGCACTCGGACCTGGCGGACTTTCAAGAGAGAGAGCCGGCATGGAGGTCAGAGACGTACACTACTCGCACTACGGCAGAATGTGCCCTATCGAGACACCTGAAGGTCCTAACATCGGACTTATCGGTTCGCTCACAACATACGGCATCATCAACCAGTACGGATTCATCGAGACTCCGTACCGCAAGGTCGACAAGGAGAAGGGCATCGTCACAACAGAGGTCAAATACCTCGCTGCAGCTGACGAAGACCTCATGATCGTTGCACAGGCGAATGAGCCTCTCGATGAAGAAGGCCACTTCGTCAACAACAAGGTCGCTGTAAGAGGAATCAAGGGTGAGATCACCATGGTTCGAGAACGACGACGCTAACCGTGCGCTGATGGGTTCAAACATGCAGAGACAGGCAGTTCCTCTGCTCGTTACCGAAGCGCCTTACATCGGCACAGGCATCGAGTACAAGGCTGCATGTGACTCCGGTGCTGTAGTTCTTTGCAAGCACGCCGGTGTAGTTACATATGTCGACGCTAATTACGTCAGAGTCACAAGAGACGATGACGGAACCGTAGATGAGTACAAGATGCTCAAATTCAAGCGTTCCAACCAGGGAACCTGCATCAACCAGAGACCTATCGTCGCATACGGCGAGCATCTGGAAGCAGGCGAAGTAGTAGCTGACGGTCCGTCCACAAGCCTGGGCGAGATCTCCCTCGGAAAGAATCTCCTGATCGGATTCATGACATGGGAAGGCTACAACTACGAGGACGCTATCATCCTCAACGAGAGACTGCTCATGGACGACGTTCTCACTTCTCTCCACATCGAGAAGCACGAGTGCGAGGCCAGAGACACCAAACTCGGACCTGAGGAGATCACAAGGGATATCCCTAACCTCCCGGGCGACATGCTCAAGGAGCTCGACGAAGAAGGTATCGTCAGAATCGGCGCCGAGGTCAAGTCGAACGACATCCTCGTCGGCAAGCTGACTCCGAAGAGCGAGACAGACCTCACTCCGGAAGCAAGAATGCTGCGCGCTATCTTCGGCGAAAAATCGAAGGAAGTCAGAGATTCGTCCCTCAAGCTGCCTCACGGCGAAGAGGGTATCGTCATCGATGTAAGAGTCTTCGACAAGACGAACAGCACAGAGCTCCCACCGGGAGTAAACAAGATAGTCAGAGTCTACGTTGCTACAAAGAGAAAGATCAACGTAGGCGACAAGATGGCCGGCCGTCACGGAAACAAGGGTGTTATTTCGAGGATCCTTCCTCAGGAAGACATGCCGTTCAAGGAAGACGGTGA
>ONHU01000174.1 GCA_900317675.1 uncultured Eubacteriales bacterium | reverse complement strand
TGTGTCCAGATAATAGTTTTCCCCTGTAACAGGCTGGCTGCTGTCGCTGCTGCATCCTGTCTGTGTTATAATGAGCAGGATCAGAACGCAAAACAGCGCAATCCTCCTCAGAGGCCGCGCTTTATCGTTCATACCATTATTATTGAATGAAAGTAATCGTTTTGTCATAGTTGCGATCCGACAAGCATGAAGCAATACATCCGTAAAGCAGATATCATATTATTGATCTTTCTGATCCTGGTCGGCATTGCTGCCTCGGCAGCACTTAGTTTCTCACGTGTCGATGCAGGTGCTGATGCCAAAGTCATCATAGAGTCCGGAGGAGAATTGTATGCAACATATTCTCTCTCTGAGGACCGTACTGTTGAAGTGCCTGCATACGGAAATAAAGGATCCAACACGGTCTGCATAGCGGACGGTAAAGTTTCAGTAACTGAAGCATCCTGCAAAAACCAGGTATGTGTACATCACGGAGAGATCTCACGCAGCGGAGAAAGCATCGTATGTCTGCCCAACAGGCTGGTCGTCCGTATAGACGCCGGCGGATCCGGGGAAGGAGGCGGCTATGACTCAGTCACCTCGTAACAGCTCCTCTCAGTTCGTTGCCAGAGTCGCTTTGCTTGCTTCACTTGCGCTGATATTCTCTTATGTCGAGGCAATTATACCATATAACCCGGGGGTCCCGGGGATCAAACTT
Source organism: uncultured Eubacteriales bacterium (assembly GCA_900317675.1). Classification (GTDB taxonomy): domain Bacteria; phylum Bacillota; class Clostridia; order Peptostreptococcales; family Anaerovoracaceae; genus Crickella. The sequence goes on along the minus strand of ONHU01000174.1, from coordinate 1,754 downwards.
GGTATCGCCAATATCGTGACGGTCGTAGCTTTGTACAGATACTGCTGGAAAGAGGCCGCTTCCGTAAGCATCATCAGGATCGTGATTGCAGGGCTGCTGTTTAACGGTCTGTTCGGCATGCTATATTCTCTTGCCGGCGCTGCCCTGAGTCTGCTTGGAATGATCGGCCTCAAAAAGACCGGCCTTTTTTCTGTTACCGGTGTCAGCATGGCTGCCGGAGTACTGCACAACTTAGGGCAGCTGCTGATCGCGGCTGCCCTTATCGAAGATCTTCGTATATTCTTCTATTTTCCTGTTCTTCTTTTCAGCGGGATCGTTGCCGGAATATTCGTCGGTATCACCGCTCAGATGGTCCTGCGTGTCCTTAAGTGACTCAACATACTTGCCGCAGAATATATCAGCAGAAGGATTGCTGCGGCGGCTGGATAAATCAGCACAAGGCTGTTAGGTCTGCCGCAGATCATAAGCGCTCCGTGGACTATGCTTCCGGCTGTGAGTGCGGCTACTGCTGAATGGTATATATCTTCAGACCGCTGTGTTTTTACCGAGCGGCCCTGTATTCCCTGTTGTTTTCCGTTAGACTCTGAACTCCGCATATATTTTATCATGAATGGAATAGTACCAAGACACAGCGGTATCGCGAAAGCATAGATCATAAAGTATGAGTAAACACCAAAGCTGAAATATTCATATACCGCGCCGGCAAATGCGAGAATTACCGAAATGATCAGGTATGCAGCAGCTGTCCTGAGATCACTTTTCTCCGATATATACAATGTCACTCACCTTCCTTTCACTCTCTCCTCTTCCTCCGGTCGGATTATTGACAACACTTCCGTTAAAATACATCGTTGATGAACCGCCTCCATCGAGGTTGTACGCGGTTTCTGCCCCCATGGACTGCATGAACTGCGCAAGTTCATACAGTGAAAGCCCTTCACTTTCATCGCTCCTTCCGTCGGAAACTACGAAAATATAATGGTTCTCATCTATGATGCCTATTGCCGTACGCGGATTGCTGGCTTTTGCTCTGCCTACCTCTTCGCCTTCGGTTACGCTTATATCTCCGTCTTCCACAAGCGCCGGTCCGAATGACAGAGTCTGCTGCGCTCCGCTCCCGATCAGCTCCTGCGCTGATACTTCTCCTTCGTCAATGACTTCCATAGAACCATCGCTGTATATGACAAGGTCTTCCTGTCCGCTTTCCCCTGTGTCTCTGTAAAGGACTCCGTTCCTGATGACGTATCCCTTCTGCTGAGCTCCGTAGTAATCGCCGTTGACAGCCAGCACAGCGCCTGCATTTTCCGCCATTTCCGAAGTCGCCTGCGTGATGTTCCTGCCATACGTTCCTTCTGCCAGAGCCGTTCTGAGGTATTCAGGAGAAGACAGTCTGACATCTGCAGCATATATGGTCGTATCATTCTGTCTGTATTCTGTAAGAGTAACGCTGATATTCCCGTCAGAATAGCTGTCTTCTGTTATCACAGCCCCTGCAGGATCCGGCACGGAGCTGTCATCGTTCTGTTCTCTGTCTGGGATAGCATCTCCGTTATCTGGCTGTTCCCGGACCGAAGTCTCTTCTGTCGCTTCAGTTCCGTCTCCGTACACCCTCGTGATGAAGAATGTATCCATGATCACATATGCAGTGAACACGAGCAATATCAAGATGTTTGCCATCAGTATCCTGTGTTTTCTGATCATATCCGTTTCATCCTTTCCGGTCAGTCTGCCGTCTCATTAAGCTGTATATCGAT